>NZ_AKJO01000068.1:0-142077 GCF_000282295.1 Pseudomonas sp. GM33 | reverse complement strand
TTTTGTTTTAAAGATCAAAAGATCGCAGCCTGCGGCAGCTCCTACGGGAACTGTGTAGGAGCTGCCGAAGGCTGCGATCTTTGAGCGGGCAACCAGATTCCAGATCATAAAAAGCCAATACCAAGAATCCCAGGAGCTTTCACCATGTCGTCGATTCGTCATTTCGCTTTGGCCGCCCTGGCCAGCGCCCTTTTTGCCGGTTCTGCAGTTGCCAAGGACTACGAACTGCTCAACGTGTCGTACGACCCGACCCGCGAGCTGTACCAGGACTACAACGCCGAATTCGTGAAGTTCTGGCAAAAGGAACATGCCGGCGACACCGTGAAAATCCAGCAATCCCATGGTGGCTCGGGCAAGCAAGGCCGGGCGGTGATCGATGGCCTGCGCGCCGACGTCGTTACCCTGGCCCTGGCCGGTGACATCGACGAGATCGCCAAGCTCGGCAAGACCCTGCCGGCTGACTGGCAAAAGCGCCTGCCGGACGCAAGCACGCCTTACACTTCGACCATCGTGTTCCTGGTGCGCAAGGGCAACCCTAAAGGCATCAAGGATTGGGGTGACCTGGTCAAGAATGACGTTTCGGTGATCACGCCGAACCCGAAAACCTCCGGCGGTGCGCGCTGGAACTTCCTCGCGGCCTGGGCCTATGGCCTCAAAGCCAATGGCGGCGACGAAGCCAAGGCCAAGGAATACGTGCAAACCCTGTTCAAGCACGTGCCCGTGCTGGACACCGGCGCCCGCGGCTCGACCATTACTTTCGTCAACAACGGTCAGGGCGATGTGTTGCTGGCCTGGGAAAACGAAGCCTTCCTGGCCCTGAAAGAAGAGGGCGGCGCTGACAAGTTCGACATCGTCGTGCCTTCGCTGTCGATCCTTGCCGAGCCACCAGTGGCGGTGGTCGACAAGAATGCCGAGAAAAAGGGCAACGAGCAGATCGCCGAAGCCTACCTCAAGCACCTGTACAGCCCGGCCGGCCAGGAAATTGCGGCGAAGAACTTCTATCGCCCGCGTGACAAGGACGTGGCCGCCAAGTATGCCCAGCAGTTCCCGAAACTGGAGCTGGTAAGCATCGACAAGGACTTCGGCGGCTGGAAAAGCGCGCAGCCGAAATTCTTCAATGACGGCGGGGTGTTCGACCAGATCTACCAGGCGCAGTAATCTTAAATAGCCACTACGAGCCCCGATGCAAGTCAGCTAAGGTGCTTAACATGTGGGAGCGGGCTTGCTCGCGAAGACGGTGTATCAGGCGGCATTAACGTTGACTGACACACTGCTTTCGCGAGCAAGCCCGCTCCCACATGAGTGGGTTTAGCAGATCGCTTTTTAACCAAGGACTTTTATGTCGCGTCGTATCTCCCCCGTCATACCCGGCTTCGGGCTGACGCTGGGCTACACCTTGGTGTACCTCAGCCTGATTGTGCTCATACCACTGGCGGCGATGTTCGTGCATGCCGCTCAACTCACCTGGGATCAGTTCTGGGCAATCATCTCGGCGCCACGGGTGCTGGCGGCGTTGAAGCTCAGCTTCGGCACCGCCCTGTGTGCCGCCATCATCAACGGCATCATCGGCACGCTGCTGGCCTGGGTATTGGTGCGCTATACCTTCCCTGGACGAAAAGTGATCGATGCAATGATCGACTTGCCGTTCGCATTGCCCACGGCGGTGGCCGGTATTGCACTGACGGCGCTGTACACCCCTACCGGCCTGGTCGGTCAGTTTGCAGCGGATCTGGGTTTCAAGATCGCCTACACCCCCCTGGGCATCACCCTTGCCCTCACTTTTGTGACACTTCCATTCGTAGTACGTACCGTACAGCCAGTATTGGCGGACATTCCTCGTGAAGTCGAAGAAGCAGCGGCGTGCCTGGGTGCAAAACCCTTGCAGGTTTTCCGCCATATCCTGCTGCCGGCACTGCTGCCTGCTTGGCTGACCGGTTTCGCGTTGGCCTTTGCCCGCGGGGTTGGCGAGTATGGTTCGGTGATTTTCATCGCCGGTAACATGCCGATGAAAACCGAGATTCTGCCGCTGCTGATCATGGTCAAACTCGACCAATACGATTACACCGGCGCTACCTCCATTGGTGTACTGATGCTGGTGGTTTCCTTCGTCCTGTTGCTGCTGATCAACTTGTTGCAGCGGCGCATCGAAACCCCATAAAGAGGCGCACCCATGTCCCAATCGTCTATTGCTGCCGCTTCCTCGAACGCTGCCCGCCGTGGCAGCGCGACTTCGCGGCGAATCCTGATCGGCCTTGGCTGGCTGATTTTTGCGCTGTTCCTGTTGCTGCCGCTGTTCATCGTGGTGTCCCAGGGCCTGAAACTCGGCCTCGGTGCGTTCTTCACCGCGATCTTTGAGCCGGACGCGCTGTCGGCACTGAAACTCACGGTCATCGCCGTACTGATTTCGGTGCCGTTGAACCTGGTGTTCGGCGTCAGCGCTGCGTGGTGCGTGAGCAAGTACTCGTTCCGCGGCAAGAGCATGCTGGTGACGCTGATCGACCTGCCGTTCTCTGTGTCGCCGGTAATCGCCGGCCTGGTCTATGTGCTGATGTTCGGCGCCCAGGGCCTGTTTGGCCCATGGCTGCAGGATCACGACATCCAGATCGTCTTCGCCCTGCCGGGCATCGTGCTGGCGACGATCTTCGTCACTGTGCCGTTCGTGGCCCGTGAACTGATCCCGTTGATGCAGGAACAAGGCACTCAGGAAGAGGAGGCCGCGCGCCTGCTCGGCGCCAATGGCTGGCAGATGTTCTGGCACGTCACCGTACCCAACATCAAATGGGGCCTGATTTATGGCGTGGTGTTGTGCACTGCGCGGGCCATGGGGGAATTCGGTGCGGTGTCGGTGGTGTCCGGGCACATTCGCGGGGTGACCAACACCCTGCCGTTGCACGTCGAGATCCTCTACAACGAATACAACCACGTGGCCGCGTTCGCCGTGGCGAGCCTGTTGCTGATCCTGGCGCTCTTCATCCTGCTGCTCAAGCAGTGGAGCGAAAACCGTATTAACCGCCTGCGCGCCAGCGCCGCGGAGGAATAATTCATGTCGATCGAAGTGCGTAACGTCAGCAAGAATTTCAACGCGTTCAAGGCGCTGGACAACATCAGCCTGGACATCCAGAGCGGCGAACTCGTCGCGTTGCTCGGTCCGTCGGGCTGCGGCAAGACCACGCTGCTGCGGATCATCGCCGGCCTGGAAACCCCGGACAAAGGCAACATCGTGTTCCACGGTGAAGACGTTTCCGGTCACGATGTGCGTGATCGCAACGTCGGTTTCGTGTTCCAGCACTACGCCCTGTTCCGCCACATGACGGTGTTCGACAACGTCGCGTTCGGCCTGCGCATGAAGCCGAAAAACCAGCGCCCGAGCGAAAGCCAGATCGCAACCAAGGTTCACGAGCTGCTCAACATGGTGCAACTGGACTGGTTGTCGGATCGCTATCCGGAGCAACTTTCCGGTGGTCAGCGTCAGCGCATTGCCTTGGCCCGGGCGCTGGCGGTGGAGCCGAAAGTGCTGCTGCTCGACGAACCTTTCGGCGCCCTCGACGCCAAGGTTCGCAAGGAACTGCGCCGCTGGCTGGCGCGTCTGCACGAAGACATCAACCTGACCTCGGTGTTCGTGACCCACGACCAGGAAGAAGCGATGGAAGTCGCCGACCGTATCGTGGTGATGAACAAGGGTGTGATCGAGCAGATCGGTTCACCGGGTGACGTCTACGAAAACCCGGCCAGCGACTTCGTCTATCACTTCCTCGGCGATTCGAACCGCCTGCACCTTGGCGAAGACCACCACGTGCTGTTCCGCCCGCACGAAGTGTCACTGTCGCGCCATGAACTGGAAGATCACCACGCGGCCGAAGTGCGCGATATTCGTCCGCTGGGCGCGACAACGCGGGTAACGCTGAAGGTCGAAGGGCAGAGCGATCTGATCGAGGCCGAAGTGGTCAAGGATCACGACAGCCTGATCGGGTTGGCGAAGGGTGAAACGCTGTTCTTCAAGCCGAAGGTTTGGCAGAAAGTCGCCAACATCTAAGGCAAAAGCTTCGCGAGCAAGCCCGCTCCCACATTGGATTTGTGAACGACGCAAATCAGTGTGGGAGCGGGCTTGCCCGCGAATGCGATCTAGACAGCTGCACGCTTCGGATTGAGGCGCACCCCACCCGCCCGCGCCTCGATCTGCTCTTTGAGCTCACGCCGCATCCCCAGCATGAACGCCAGTTCCGCCACCACAAACAACGGTCCGACAATCAACCCGGTCACGTCATCGACGAAGGCCGGTTTGCGCCCTTCGTAGTGATGGCCGACAAACTGGATCGCCCAACCGATCACGAACATCACCACGCCGCTGCCCAGCCAGACCAGCGTGCTTTGCTGTGCCAGCGCATGGCCGCCCCAGACACTCAGCCCGAGCAACAGGGTCATCAATACGCCCAGGCGCAATTCCAGGCGCAGGTAAAACCACGCCGATGCCAGCGAAACGAGCACCGCCGGTGACAGCCACACGCCACCCAGCGACCACTGCGGCCGGGACAGCAACACCGCGACGGCAACCACGATCAGCGGAATGCCGATAAAGTGCGATGCAATGTTGCGCGGGTCACGGTGGTAGGCGGCGTATTGACTGAGGTGGTCGACGAGGCTTTTCATTGTTGTTCTCCTGTGGGGTGATTGATCATGCCCCGGGGCCACTTCCCGCTCTGTCAGCCAGGCGACAATCTCTAGGAGTTTTCATGGATATGCAGGTCTGGCGCCCACGCCTGATGAGCGGTCAGTGGTTCAGCCATTTGCCTGTTTCCCTACAGGATAGCCTGCTGTCGGTGGCCAGACTGCGGCGGTTGTCGCCGGGCCAGCGGCTGTTCAAGCGTGGCGATCCGCCCTGCGGCCTGTACGCGGTGCTTGAAGGCGCGGTACGCGTCGGTGCCGTGAACGAGCAGGGCAAGGAAGCCTTGCTGAGCCTGGTGGAGCCGCCGCACTGGTTCGGCGAGATCTGCCTGTTCGATGGTCAGCCACGCACCCACGATGCCTACGGCGTGGGCCAGTGCACACTGCTGCACATTCCCCAGCACACCTTGCTCACGTTGCTCGACGAGCATCCGCAGCACTGGCGGCAACTGGCATTGCTAATGAGCCAGAAATTGCGCATGACCTTCATCAATCTCGAACAGCTGAGCCTGTTGCCGGCTCCGGCACGGCTGGCGCACCGCTTGCTGATGATCGCCGAAGGCTATGGCGAGACCGCCCCGCCGCGACGCGTCCTGCAACTGCCCCAGGAGCAGCTTGCCGCCATGCTGTCGCTGTCGCGCCAGACCACCAACCAGATTCTCAAGGAGTTGCAGGGGCAGGGGATCATCGGGCTGAGTTACGGCGAAATCGAAATCCTCGATGCCGAGCGGTTGCGGACACTGGCCACAATCTGAAACTCGACGCATATCCCTTGTGGGAGCGAGCTTGCTCGCGATGACGGTGTGTCAGTCTCCAGGTATGTCGACTGAAAGTCCGCTATCGCGAGCAAGCTCGCTCCCACAGGGGGGCTGGGTGAATCAGAGATTTGTGGTCACCGAAAAACCTGTGGGAGCGGGCTTGCTCCGGGCGGCGTTCCGACGATGGGGCCAGACCAGCCAACTCACCTTCCGAATCCATCAGCGCAACCCATCCCGAAACTGCCCCGGTGTCATCCCTGTCCAACGCTTGAATGCACGACTGAAGCTGCTGGTATCGGCAAACCCGAGCAAATAACTGATTTCGCTCAGCGACACCTGCGGGTCCCGCAGGTGCAGCAGCGCGAGGTTTTCGCGGCTTTCGTTGAGCAGCGTATCGAACCGGCAGCCCTCGTCCGCCAGGTGCCGTTGCAGGCTGCGCAGGCTCAGGTGCAGGGCCTTGGCGATGTGTTCGGCGCTGGGTTCGCCTTCGGGCAGTTGTTCTTCAATGGCGTCGCGGACCTTGCGCTCCCACGTCAGCGGCTTGAGTTGCGCCAGGGTGCGCTCGAGCACGGTTTCGTTGTGTTCGGCCAGTTCCGGGTTGGCGTCGTCCAGGTGGCTGTCGAAGTCGATGAGGGCGAACTCAAGCCGATCCTCGTCGGCACCGAAGTGCACGGGCGAGCGAAAGACTTTATGCCATTGGTGCGCGTCTGCCGGCTCCGGGCGGCGCAGGTAAGTCTCCAGCGGTGCGTAGTCGCGGCCCAGGCGATTGCGGCAGGTGCGCACGTAAATCGCCATGAACGCATCGATGGCTTCGAAGGCCGGGGCGGGATTGCCAACGGGGATTTTCAGACGGAAACGGTAGCGATCCTCGGCGCGAGTCAGTTCCAGCTCCAGGGCATCACTGACCACCTGGTGATAGCGCACGATGCGCTCGAACACTTCCCGCAGGCTGCCGCTGGCCACCAGTGCATACCCTAGCGCATGGAAGGTGGTCGGACTGACGAAGCGCGAAACCCGCAAACCGATCGCCGGGTCGCCGCTGGCCTGCACTGCCAGATTCCACAGGTGTGTGGTGCCTGACAGGGGATAACGCGCGTTCGGGTCGTCCATCAGTTGCGGGTCGAGCCCCGCTTGCTGGCACAGGGCGGTGCTGTCAATGCCAAGGGCATCGAGTTGCTTGCGCAGGGCGCGGGTCCAGCTGGCGAGGGAGGTCGGTTCAGTCATGCTGATTGGCGCTTCCAGTCAACAGGTTGGCGTTCACGGCTACCGCATTGCGAGGTTCCGCAAGGCAGGATGCAACCATCAATAACCAGAGGATGGAAGCATGGACCGTACTTCTGCAAGCCCCCAACGACTGAATGCAGCCCAACGTTCAGCCCATATCCGTGAAGTGGTGCTGGCCAGAGGTGTCGAATTGCGTGAGAAATACCCGATTCTCAAGCATCAGGACGCCCTCGGCGCAGGCATTCTGACCTTCGCCATCGCCGGTATGGTCGGTTCGGCGGCGCTCTACATGAGCGGGTACATGGCCTGGTGGGCGTGCCTGTTGCTCAACGCTTTTTTCGCCTCGCTGACCCATGAGCTGGAACACGACCTGATCCACAGCATGTACTTTCGCAAGCAGAAAGTGCCGCACAACCTGATGATGGGATTGGTGTGGCTGGCGCGGCCGAGCACCATCAACCCCTGGATTCGCCGCCATCTGCACCTCAATCACCACAAGGTGTCGGGCTCTGAGACCGACACGGAAGAGCGCGCCATCACCAATGGCGAACCCTGGGGTTTTGCGCGGCTGTTGATGATCGGTGACAACATCATGTCCTCGGTCATCCGCATGCTGCGGGCCAAGACCTGGGCAATGAAGTTCAGCATCATCAAACGCACGCTGAAGGTCTACGCACCGCTGGCGTTGATGCATTGGGGCGCGTGGTACGTGTTTCTCGGTTTCCACGCAGCGAACGGTGTTGCGCACCTGATGGGCGCACCGATCGAGTGGTCGGCGACGACGTTGTCGGTGATGCAGGTGATCGACATCGCGGCTGTCGTGATCATCGGCCCGAACGTGTTGCGCACCTTCTGCCTGCACTTCATCAGCTCGAACATGCATTACTACGGTGACGTGGAGCCGGGCAACGTGATGCAGCAATGCCAGGTACTCAATGCCCCTTGGCTGTGGCCGCTGCAGGCGTTCTGCTTCAACTTCGGCAGCAGCCACGGGATCCATCACTTTGTGGTGAAGGAACCGTTCTACATCCGCCAGTTGACCGTGCCGGTGGCGCACAAGGTCATGCGCGAGATGGGTGTGCGGTTCAATGATTTCGGTACGTTTGCGCGGGCGAATCGGTTTGAGCGCAGGGAAGAGTTGGTCGCGGAAAAGGGGCGTACGGCTCAGGCTTAAGGGTTGTCTGTAAGGGCCTCTTCGCGAGCAAGCCCGCTCCCACAGTGATTTGTGTTGAAAGCAAATTTTGCATTCACCGCAGAAACCTGTGGGAGCGGGCTTGCCCGCGAAGGGGCCGGTTCAGGCAGTATCAATCCGGCTGAAACGGCGACTCACTCAGGATCACCCCAGTCTCATCCACATACCGCTGCCAATGCTCGATCAAGGCACTGAGCCGCTGCGGCTGGCTCGACGCCAGGTCATGAATCTCCCCCGGATCACTGCCCAGGTCATACAGCTGCCAGGTCGCCGGCCCCACCGGTCCCGGGATGTACACCGCCTTCCATTGCCCCTGCCGAATCGCCCGCCGACCGAACAATTCCCACCCGGTCACGGTGTGCTCGTCATGCACGTGCGCCGTCTCGCCCGACAGGAACCCCAGCCACGACTTCCCGCGAACTTGCGCCACGGGTTTGCCGTGCCATTGCTTGCCCGGATGGCGCACGCCGGCCAGGTCGAGAATGGTCGGCGTGATGTCCATCACCGTGCCAAACCCATGGCTGATCTGGCCCTTGAGCGGCAGCTGCGGGTAATGCACCACCGCCGGCACGCGAATCCCGCCTTCGGTGGTGAAGGCCTTGAACAGTCGCGACGGCGCGGTCGCCACTTGCGCCCAGTTCGGTCCGTACCAGACGTAGGAGTTGGCGCGGCCGATGTTGTCCAGGCTGTTGTCGTAATGCTGGTTGAGATAGGTCAGCAACTGCGGACCGAATTTCGGGAAAGCCTCCAGCAATGCCCCTTCGGCACCGTTATCGGACATGAACAGGATGAAGGTGTTGTCCAGTTGTCCCTGCTGGCGCAGGTAATCGACGACACGCCCGATGTTCCAGTCCATGCGCTCGACCATCGCCGCGTAAACCTCCATGGCCCGCGCGGAAATCTGCCGTTGCTCATCGCTCAGGGCATCCCACTGTGCAGTCAACTGGATCAGTGGATGCGGCTCGACATCGGCCTCGATCAATCCCAGCTTCTTGAGTTTTTCCAGACGTTCCAGGCGCAGCACTTCAGGGCCGGCGTCATAGCGCCCGCGGTATTTTTCCACCACCTCGGCCGGTGCCTGCAACGGCCAGTGCGGTGCGGAAAAGGGCAGGTAGGCGAAGAACGGCCGGGTCTGGTCGCGCTCCTTGAGGTATTGCAGCAGCTTGTCGCCGAAGGCGTCGGAGGAATAAAAATCCTTCGGCAGTTCGTCGATGAACCGGTCGTCTTCGATATACAGTGCCGGCGTGGATTTCAGCAGCCGTGGCGTCGTCTCATCGTAGGTCGGCTCGAAGCCGTAATGGTTGGCCGCACCGGGCAACAGCGAAAACGAACGCTCGAAACCCCGGGCGTGGGGCGCCCGTTCTGCGGTCAGGCCCAGGTGCCATTTGCCGCTCATCAACGTCTGGTAACCCGCCTCGCGCAGCAGCTCGGGCAGGGCGACCACGCGGTCGTTCAAGTGCCCTTCGTAGCCGGGCTTGCCGATCAGGTCCGGGGTCAGGGCTTCGGCCATGGTGCCGATGCCGGCGATGTGGTGATCGGTGCCGGTGAGCAGCATCGAGCGGGTCGGCGAGCAGGTCGGTGCGGTGTGGAAATCGGTAAGGCGCAGGCCATTGTTGGCCAGGGCATCGAGGTTCGGCGTATTGATTTCGCCGCCGAAGGCGCCGAGGTCGGAAAAGCCCAGGTCATCGGCCAGGATCACTAAAAAGTTGGGACGTTGCGGCATCAAGCATTTCCTTTTTCAGTAGGCAATGAAGGACAGCGGCAGATCGCGGACCTGCACCGGCACGGGGGGCTGGTAGTGACCGTCGCTGGTGAGTTCGTGAAGCAGTTCTTCGCGCAATTGGTGGAAGTCGAAACTGCTGCGCTGGCGCGGATGGGGCAGGGCAATGTCGACCACTTGCTTGATCCGCCCGGGGCGCGGCTCCATCACCACCACGCGATCGGCGAGGAAGATCGCTTCCTCGACATCGTGGGTGACCAGCACTGTGGTGATTTTTGCCCGCGCGCGGATCGCCAGCAGTTCGTCCTGCATCTGCTGGCGGGTCAGCGCGTCGAGGGCACCGAAGGGCTCGTCCAGCAGCAGAATCCGTGGGCTGGCCACCAGGCCGCGGGCGATGGCCACGCGCTGCGCCATGCCGCCGGAGAGCTGGTGCGGATAGGCGCGGGCGAAGTCGCCGAGGCCCACCAGCTCGATGAAGTCATGGATACGCCGGTGCTTTTGCGCGGCGCTCAATGGTTCGTTGACCAGGCCCAGGCCGATGTTGTCGGCCACGCTCAGCCACGGGAACAAACGGTGTTCCTGAAAGACGATGCCGCGCTCGCCACCGATGCCGCTGACGGCTTTTCCGTCCACGGTGATTTGCCCGCGAAATTGCGTATCCAGGCCCACCAACAGCCGCAGTAAAGTGGATTTTCCGCAACCGCTGGAGCCGACGATGGCGACGAACTCGCCCTCGGCGATGTCCAGGTTGAATTCGCGAATGGCCTCCAGTTCGAAGCCGTCGACGTCGAAGGTCTTGCCCACGTGATTGAAGCTGACAATCGGTGCGTTCATGCGTGTCTCCAGCGAGTGGCGCGGATTTCCAGGCGTTGACCAATGAGGTTGAGCAGGGCGCCGGTCAGGCCCACCAGCAGCATGCCGGCCATGATCAGGTCCATGCGCAGCAGTTGCTGGGCGCCGATCATCTGGCTGCCGATGCCGCCGTTGGACGGCATGAAATATTCGGCGCCGATGGTGCCGAGCCAGGCGTAGATCAGGCTCAGGCGAAGGCCTGCGAAAATTCCCGGCGCCGCCCCCGGCAACACCAATCGACCGAGGCGCTGGCGCAGATTCAGGCGCAACACTTGGGCGGCCTCGTTGAGTTGTGGCGAGAGATTGGCGACGCTGCGTTGGGTGGCGATGAACAGCGGGAAAAACGCGGCGAGGGCGACGAACACCCACTTGGCCAATTCCCCCAGGCCGAACCACGCGGTGAGCAGCGGCACCCAGGCGAATATGGCGATTTGGCGGAGGGCGGCGAAGGTCGGGCCGAGCACGCGTTCACTGGTGTGCGACAGTCCAAGCAGCAGGCCCAGAGCAAAGCCGAGCCCGCCACCGAGCAGCAGCCCGCCAAGGGTTCGGCCCAGGCTCAGGGCCATGCCGCCAATCAGCGTGCCGTCGAGCAGGCCATGCCAGGTGGTGTGCAGGACGGCCAGCGGGCTGACCAGAATGTTCGGGTCAATCCACTGCTGATCCGAGCTCAGTTGCCACAACGCCAGCAGCGCCAATGGCAGCAGCCACGGTTGCAGGCGTTGCCAGCCTTGGTATCGCGGCCCGCGACGGATTTCGGCGGTGGCCGGGTGCGGCCAGTGCACCAGCGTCCTGTCCAGCAGGCCGATGCCGCGGTCCATCGCCATGCCGATCAAGCCGATCACCACGATGCACACGAAGACGATGTCGAGCATGAACAACTGCCGTGCCCAGACCATCAGGTAGCCGATGCCTTCGCTGGACGCGAGCAGTTCGACAGCGAGCAGCGAGGTCCATCCGGCGGCCAGCGCAAGGCGCACACCGGCCATGAAGGCCGGCAGTGCGGCAGGCAGCACCAGGCGGCGGATCAACAGGTGCCTGGGCAGGCGCAACACGGCGGCGGCTTCGCGCAGCCTGGGTTGCGCGTCGCGCACGCCGACCAGTGTGTGCAGGGTCACCGGCACCACGATGGCCTTGATCAACACCACCAGCTTCAGCACTTCACCGATGCCGAAAAACACCATGAACAAGGGAATCCAGGCCAGGGTCGGGACTTGCGCCAACCCGGCGAAGGTGGGAAACACCAGGCGTTCGAGCGTACGACTGAAACCCAGCGCCGCGCCCAATACCGCACCGACACTGATCCCCGCGAGCAGGCCCCAGGACAAACGTTGCAGGCTGATCCACAAATGGCTCCACAGCTCGCCTTGGGACAATTCAATGGCGCTGCTCCAGACCAGGGTCGGCGCCGGCAGGATCTGCTCGCTCATCCAGTGGTTGCGGCTGGCGAGCCACCAGAGGGCAAACAGGCTGAGGGGTAATAGCCAGGGCAAGAGCCGCTGGCTCAGCGTCGGCCAATGTCGTCGACCATCAAGCCGAGGTGCGGCCAGCGGCAGGCTTAGAAGGGAAACACGGGCCATGGGTGACCTCCGTTGTCGGGTTGCAATGCAAGCCTGCTTTTTGTGGGAGCGAGCTTGCTCGCGATGAGGGTGTGTCAGGCGACTTATGTGCTGGATGACACACCGCTATCGCGAGCAAGCTCGCTCCCACAGGGGGTTAAGGTGTATGCGAAATTGATCTATAAAAATTCACGTAAATGCTATTGAGAGATAAGTGAGACCATTTAAGGCCTCCATCAGCCGCTGCATCCAATGCATTCGAAGAATATTTTCGATGCTGCCAAGGCATACCCGGCGGAGAGGTCCGCCGGTGTTGATATAGATCCATATGATCTAAAAATGTGAATTTATAGTATTTAAGTGTTGGTTCTGATTCGGCCTACTTTCGGCTCCTCAACGCCCGTTGCCCCAAGGAGCCGTACCCATGAACCTTCCCTTCAAACGTGTCATCAGCCTGTTCGCCGCACCGGCCCTGGCGGGGCTGCTGGCCTTCACGGCCAACGCCGGTGAGCTCAAGGAAATCCGCATCGCCGTGCCGGACCTGAGTGCCGGTACCCAGCACAGTGGTGGTGGTGTAGTGGATGTGTTGCGCGATCAACAGATCTTCGAAAAGGCCTTTGCCGATCAAGGCATCAAGATTCAGTGGAGCTTTTTCAAGGGCGCAGGCCCGGTGATCAACGAAGCGTTCGCCAACGGTCAGGTGGACCTGGCCTACCTCGGCGACCTGGCAGCCATCATCGGCAAGTCCAATGGTCTGGATACGCGATTGCTCAGCGCCTCGGCGCGCGGGGTCAAGCACTACCTGGGCGTGGTACCGGGTTCGGGGATCAAGACCCTGCAAGACCTCAAGGGCAAGCGCGTGGCGATCTTCCGTGGCACGGCCAGCCAGTTGTCCTTCGATGCGGCGCTGGCCAGTCAGGGGTTGAGCGAGAAGGATGTGAAAGTCATCAACCTCGACTTCAACGCGGCGGTGGCGGCGCTGGCGGCGAAGCAGATCGATGCCTCGTGGGGTGGTTCCGGACTCACCGCATTACAGGCCAAGGGACTGGCCGAGTTGCCTCTGACCACCAAGGACCTGGGCGGCGCCGGCAGTGTTCAGGCCGTTTTGGTGGGGACCGGGAAGTTTGTCGACGAGCACCCCGAGGCGGTCGCCACACTGCTCAAGGCTCAACAGCAAGCGGTGGCGTGGCTGACCCAGGACAGCAACAAGGACGCTTATGTTCAGTTGGTGTCGGGGTTGGCGAGTTACCCGCCGGTGATTCTCAGCCAGGATCTGAAGGATCAGAAATTGAGCGAGGTATTCCCGTCGACACTTGATCCGGTGTTCCTTGGCAAATTGCAGGATGCGGTGGACCTGGCGTCGCAGCAGAAGCTGATTCGCAAGTCGTTCAAGGTGACGGATTGGGTGGCGCCGGAGTTGGCTGCGGCAAAACTTTGAATTTTCAGTGAGCTCACTGGCCCCATCGCGAGCAAGCTCGCTCCCACATTGGATTTTTGTCGTACACAAATTTTGTGCCCGATAGAGATCCCCTGTGGGAGCGAGCTTGCTCGCGATAGGGCCATCAAACCGCGACGCTGATCTGCTGCCTGTCCACCGCCACCAACGTCTCGATCATCGCCCGCGCCGCCGGCGACAACCGGAACCCGGTGCGACTGACAATCCCGCACCGCGCATTCATGCTCTCGATGTTCTGCGGCAAATTACGCCAGTGCAGCAGCACCAGCGCACCCTGGGCAATGTCTTCAACAAACGCTTCTTGCGTGCCCACGCCAATCGCATTCGATTGCAGCACCACCTTCACCAGCGCCGGAAAATGTTCGGTCTCGAGGGTCGGCGAAAAATCCACCCGCCCACTGAGGTTCGCCAGCAGTTTGCGAATGCCTGGCGGGATCTTCGTGGTCGCCAGCGGGTAATCGAACATGTCGTTGGTCGACAGGCTCTCCTTGGCCAGCAGCGGATGCCCCGGACGGCAGAAAAATACACCACGCTTGGGCGTCAGCGCCTGGGTCTGGAAGTTCGGGTCGGACTCGAAATGGCGGATGTCAGCGATGAAGAATTCGATCTCCTCACGACTCAGGGCGCGGCTGAGTTTTTCCCAGTTATCCACTTCGAAGCAGGTGCGCACTTTCGGGTGTGCATTGATGAATTGCGCCACCGCATCCGGCACCAGTTTTACCGCCGGCGCCGGGCCGCAACCGAAGCGCAGTTCCCCGGCATCGAGCTTGGTCATCTGCGTCACTTCCGAGCTGAGCAGCGCCGCACCCTGCACCAGGCTGCGGGCATGTTGCAGCACCACCAGGCCTTCGGGGGTGGGGCGCAAATCCTTGTTGCCGCGGTCCACCAACACGCAGCCGAACTCTTGCTCCAGCCCCTGGATGCTGCGGCTGAAGGCCGGTTGGGTAATGCCCATGGCCTCGGCCGCGCGCACGAAACTGCGGTGTTCGTCGAGGGCGATGAAGTAACGCAACTGGCGAAGATCCATATGCTTTTCCGGCATCCTAAAAATAGCTCGAAGGCATTTGCGACGAGGGTTGACTGAGGTTTTAAATGCAACCTCTTATTCCGTCAACGAAGCATTCAGATATCTATTAGATCTAAAAAGAATATAGATAGAGCAGTGTTTCGCGGCCGGTTCAACCGCAAGCAGTCTGATGAGGGTCTACCCATGAGCAATGCCGCTTTCGCAGTACAACCCGCTGTTCACGCGCTTGAAATCCATCCGGTGGCCGGTCGCATCGGCGCCGAAATCAGTGGCGTACAGCTTTCCGGCGAGCTGGATGCCGCCACTGTTGAAGCCATTCAACAGGCGCTGCTGCAATACAAAGTGATCTTCTTCCGCGAGCAGACCCAACTCGACGATCAGCGGCAGGAGGCGTTCGCCCACCTGCTCGGCGAACCGGTGGCGCACCCGACCGTGCCGGTGCGTGAAGGCACGCGTTTTCTGCTGGAACTGGACGGTGCCGAGGGCCAGCGTGCGAGCTCCTGGCACACCGACGTGACCTTCGTCGAGGCCTACCCCAAAGCCTCGATCCTGCGCTCGGTGGTGGCCCCGGCTTTCGGTGGCGACACCCTGTGGGCCAACACCGCCACCGCCTACAACGGGTTGTCGGAGGAGCTGCGTGAGCTGGCCGACAAACTGGTCGCCGTGCACAGCAACGAATACGACTACGCCGGGACCCGGCCGGACGTTTCGGCGGAGAAGCTGGAACGCTATCGCAAGGTCTTCACCTCGACGGTCTACGAGACCGAACACCCGGTGGTGCGCGTGCACCCGATCAGCGGCGAGAAGAGCCTGTTGCTGGGGCATTTCGTCAAGCGCATCAAGGGCTATTCCCAGGCCGATTCGGCGCACCTGTTCGGGTTGCTGCAAAGCCATGTGATCCGCCAGGAAAACATCGTGCGCTGGCGCTGGAAGGCCGGTGACGTGGCGATCTGGGACAACCGCTCCACCCAGCATTATGCGGTGGATGACTACGGGACCCAGGACCGGATCGTGCGCCGTGTGACGCTCAAGGGTGAAGTGCCGGTGGGTGTGAACGGGCAGATCAGCCAGACGGTGAAAGGGCCGGATATCGACGGCGTCTGAGCCGACGCCTTCGCGGGCAAGCCCGCTCCCACAGGGGATCTCCAGTGTTCACACGGTCAGTGTGGGAGCGGGCTTGCTCGCGAAGGCGGCCTGGCAAGCAACAAAGAACTTTTTTTGATCGGGAACCCCGCCTTATGAGTCCGTTGCACTTTGCTCAAACCTCCTCACCCCAACGGCTCAAACGCCTGCCCCTGGCCCTGCTACTGGCAGGCAGCGCCAGCTGGACCCAAGGCTATGCGGCCGAAAGCGCCACCCCTGAAACCACCCCGGCAAAAACCGCCACGGCCGACAATACCCAACTGGCAACCGTGACGGTCACGACTCGCCGCCGCGAAGAAAGCTCGCAGGACGTACCCACCCCGATGAGCGTGGTCAGCGGCCAGACCCTGGAAACCCAGCGGGTCTATCGCATCCAGGATCTGCAGCAACTGGTGCCCAGCGTCAACGTCGCCTACATGCATGCGCGCCAGTCCAGCGTGTCGATTCGTGGCCTGGGCAACAACCCGGCCAGCGATGGCCTGGAAGGCAGTGTCGGCCTGTACCTCGATAACGTTTACCTCGGCCGGCCGGGCATGGCTGTATTCGACCTGATGGACATCGAGCAGCTCGAAGTGCTGCGCGGTCCGCAAGGCACCTTGTTCGGCAAGAACACCACGGCCGGTGTGATCAACATCAGCACCCGCGCTCCGACCTTCACCCCGGAACGCAGCATCGAGTCTTCGGTGGGCGAGGACGGTTACTTCCAAACCAAGGGCACGATTTCCGGCCCGCTGAATGACCAGCTCGCCGGGCGCTTTTCTGCGTATCGCACCCGCAGCGACGGCGATATCAAGAACGAATTCGACGGCCACGATTTGAACGGCGGCTCGCGCGATGGCTTCCGTGGCCAGTTGCTGTTCAAGCCGAACGAATCGTTCAACCTGCGTTGGATCGGCGACTACAACGAAGAAGATTCCAGCGCCGGCACCCGCGTGTTGTTCAACACCGGGCCGACCATCAATGGCACCAACCTTTACCAGACCCGGGCCAATGCCACGGGCGCGACACTGGTCGACGGCACCCACCGCAAGGTCAACCTGAACAACGACCAGCATGTCACCGTGCATCAGGGCGGCACGTCGGTGGAGGCCAACTGGACGCTGCCGAGCGACTTCACCCTGACGTCCATCAGCGCCTATCGCTGGTGGAATTTCACCCCGCGCAATGATGACGGCCTGAACGCCACCGTCTTCTACAACGCCGGGGTTTCGGTGGAGGACAAGCAGTACTCCCAGGAGTTTCGCCTGGCGTCGCCTACCGGCGGGTTTTTCGATTACGTGCTCGGCGCCTATTACTTCGGCTCCGACCTGAACAACAAATCCTTCACCTTTTACGGACCGCAAGCGGACATCTGGAGTGGTACGCCCAACGGTGCGCTGAACAACATCGACAGTGTCGGCAACGGTCATATTGAAACCAACAGCTTCGCGCTGTTCGCACAGGGCACCTGGCACCTGACCGAACGCCTGGATTTCACTGCCGGCCTGCGCGGCACCTATGAAGAGAAAAACGCCTGGGTGACCCGCAATGCACCCGCCGGTGGTGCCGCAGTCACCGGCGCGGCGGCCGCGGCACGACGCGCTCGTGCGGGCGCCTACGATTCCGGCGATCTGAACCAGTACAGCGCCAGTCCGTCGGGGCTGTTGAACCTCAGCTACCACTTCACCGACGACCTGCTCACCTACGCCACGCTGTCCCACGGCGAAAAATCCGGTGGGGTCAACCTGGCTGTCGGTATGGCGCCAGTGGCCGGTGCCGACTCGTTGCTGATCGGCACCGAGCGCGCCAACAACGCCGAACTCGGCTTCAAGAGCACCCTGTGGGACCGTCGCCTGCAACTCAACGCCAACCTGTTCTGGACCCAGGTCAACGGCTATCAGACCAACGCCTATGACGACGTCAATCGCGTGCAATACCTGACCAATGCCGGTTCCGTGCGCTCCCATGGCGTGGAGTTCGAAAGCACCTTGATCCCGCTGCGCGGCCTGACGCTGAACATCAACGGTTCGTACAACGACGTCAGCTACCTCTCCTACAAGGATGCACCGTGCCCGCCGGAAGTCAGCCTGGCGCCGGGCGCGCCAGCGTCTTGCGACCTCACTGGCCATCAAGTGGTCGGCGCCTCGAAATGGATCGGCAATGCCAACGGCGAATACAAGTGGAACCTGAGCAACGGCTTCGAGGAGTACGTCACCGCCAGTTATGCATTCCGCTCCAAAGCGGTGGGCACGGTGGAAGACTCCGACTTCGGGCAGATCCCGAGTTATGCGGTGGTCAACCTGTCCACCGGTCTGCGCGGCGACTTCAACCAGGGGCAGTGGGACGTTTCGTTGTGGCTGAAAAACGCCTTCGACAAAACCTACTACACGACGCTGTGGACGGCCGCCAATGGTGGTTATGAAGGCCTGCTCGGTACGCCACGCACGCTCGGCGTGACCGGCCGATACGACTTCTGACGGCGAAAACGCATGCTTCGAAAGCATACTTTCAATGCCCGCAAAGCATCGGATTTTTTCCGTTGCGCCAGAGCCCTTGAACGGCGGGCTCTGGCGGTGGGTTGAGGGTTTTGGTTATTCGTTTTAAGTCTAAACATAAGTTTAAACATTACTTTAAGAGCTAAGCGTTCAAGCCAATGATTGTTCTACCGGGGCGTCGTCGGGGGATGTTCAGCACGACGTTCCGGTTATCCGCAAAGAGACCGCAGGGAGTTAAACAATGGGCAATGTCCAGATCGCCGCCGGTGCACATGAGGTGCTTTGGCGCCAGGCACCCGGTGGCGAATTGGTCGACCTCGGCCGACCGCACCGGGTGCCCTTGGGGCAGTTGCGTTTGCAGCGAGCCCCCAAAGGCGTCCTTCGCCGGCGTGAAGCAATTGTGCTGGGCGTGCTGGCGTTGCTGGTGCATGGCGCGGTGATCTATTGGGTCAATCAGAAACCGACCCCGGTGTTGCCGATCGTGCCGCCAGAAGTCCCGCCCATGACGATCGAGTTCTCGCGTCCGGCGCCACCGGTGGTCGAGCCGCCGCCACCGCAACCCGTACAACCCGTGATTGAGCCACCACCGCCTGTGGAGGATGAACTGGCGGTGAAGCCGCCTCCACCGAAGCCGGTTCCCAAGCCCAAGCCGGTCGCCAAACCGCTACCGAAACCGGCGCCAAAAGCCGTTGAGCAGCCACCCGCACCGCCACAACCGGCAGCACCCGTCGCGGCCCCGGCACCACCTGCACCGCCGGCCCCAGCGCCCGTAACACCGGCCTCCGCCACCGCCGGCTACTTGAAAAACCCGGCGCCGGAATACCCGTCGCTGGCCCAGCGTCGCGGCTGGGAAGGCACGGTGTTGTTGCGCGTGCATGTGTTGGCCAGCGGCAAGCCGGGCGAGATTCAGATCCAGAAAAGCAGTGGTCGTGATGCGTTGGATGATGCCGCGCTGAACGCGGTGAAGCGCTGGAGTTTCGTGCCGGCCAAGCAAGGTGATGTCGCCCAGGACGGCTGGGTCAGCGTGCCCATCGATTTCAAGATTCATTAAACAGAAACCAATTTCGCGCGAAACGTTTACACGAGGAATACATCATGACGTTACTGGCCTCTCCACTTGAATCCATCGAAAGCGCGGTGATCTGGCTGCTGGTGGTTTTTTCCGTCGCGACCTGGGGCCTGGCATTGCTCAAGGGCGTGCAGTTCGGTCGCCTGAAGGCACAGGATCGAAAGTTTCATCAGCAGTTCTGGGCCGCTTCGAGTCTCGACTCGGCGGCCGAACTGAGCGAAACCCGACCTGGTGCGGCCGCCCGGGTGGCGCAGGCCGGTTATGCGGCCATCCAGGTGGGCGAGACGCCACAGGCGGCAGACTTGAGCCAGGCGATCAACCATCAGGATCGTCTGGAGCGAGCCTTGCGCCAGCAGATCGTGCGCGAGCGCCGGTCGCTGGAAACCGGGTTGGCCGTGCTCGCGAGTATTGGCAGCACCTCGCCGTTCATTGGCTTGTTCGGCACGGTGTGGGGAATCATGGAAGCGTTGAAAGGCATCAGCGCGGCGGGCTCGGCAAGCCTTGAAACGGTCGCTGGGCCGATTGGCGCGGCACTGGTCGCCACGGGCGTGGGGATCGCCGTCGCGGTGCCGGCGGTGCTGGTTTACAACTACTTTTTGCGTCGCTTGAAACTGACGGCGGCGGATCTGGATGACTTCGCCCACGACTTCTACAGCCTGGCGCAGAAGAGTTCGTTCCGCGTGCTGATCCACCCGACGGCGCACAAGGTGGCAGCCCAGGGCAACGCGCAGAAAGTGAAGGAGGCGTCCTGATATGGCCTTCTCCACACAAGACACCGATGAGGTGCTCAGCGAGATCAACGTGACGCCGCTGGTGGATGTGATGCTGGTGTTGCTGGTGGTGTTCATCGTCACCGCACCGCTGCTGACCAACGCGATACCGATCAACCTGCCCAAGACGGAGGCGGTAGCGCCGGTGGAGCAGAAGGACCCGTTGGTGGTGAGCATCGACGGTGCCGGCAAACTGTTCATCAACAAGGACGAGATACAGCCGGACTTGCTGGAGTTCAACCTCAAGTCGGCGAAGGCCAAGGACCCCGAGGTGCGCGTGCAGTTGCAGGCGGACGACGGTGTGAATTACGGCGAGGTGGCGCGGGCAATGGCATCGATTGAACGGGCAGGGATTACCAAGTTGTCGGTGATTACTGCGCGCTAACGGATTTTCGTTTTCCGGGGCCGTCTCCTTGGCAGGGTGCGGCCCCTTTTTTATACCGATGCAAAACACCAAACCTGTAGGAGCTGCCGAAGGCTGCGATCTTTTGATTTTGCGTATCAAGATCAAAAGATCGCAGCCTTCGGCAGCTCCTACAGGGGGGTGTTTGATATTCGATGTAGGTCTTAATAAATAGCTTCTTATTCCTTAACGAATATAACTCTCCTCCCTATACTCGACCGGGAACAGACACGCAGCAGGAGAGCTCCCCCATGCGCAACGAATCAATTCGCTACCTGATTGTGCCGGGCTGGCAAGGATCGCCAGAAGATCATTGGCAAAGCCACTGGCAGAACAGCCTGCCGAACAGCGCACGGGTGGAGCAGGCCGACTGGCTGACGCCGCGCCGTGAAGACTGGGTCGCGGCGCTGGCCGAGGCGATTGCCGCCGACAGCACGCCGGTCATCCTGATCGCCCACAGCCTGGGTTGCATCACCGTCGCCCATTGGGCGGCCACCGCGCCTGTGCAATTTCTGCGTCAGGTGCGCGGTGCCCTGCTGGTCGCCCCGGCGGACGTCGAGCGCCCGGCCTGTGCACCGGCCTTGCGCAACTTCGCACCGATCCCGACGGATTTGCTGCCGTTCCCCAGCCAGGTCGTCAGCTCCGACAACGACAGCGCCGTCAGTGCACCGCGAGCCCTGGAACTGGCGCGCAACTGGGGTGCCGAGGCGGGGATTCTGGCGGGGGCGGGGCATATCAACGTGAAGTCCGGTCACCAGCGTTGGGAGCAGGGTTTTGCCTATCTCTATCGCCTGCAAAACCGCATGGAACACCACGCCCTGCGCCGCGCTTGAACACTTTCTTTATTTAACGCCCCCGTCTCCCGGCGGTTTTGGGCGGGAGTCTGCCATGAGCTTTGAAACCTTCGGTCAGCCGCTGCTGACCTTTCCCGACGCCGAAAAAAGTCCCCTGAGCATTCGCGCCAAGGCGCTGGTGTTTGTCGATCCGCGTTCGCGGCAATTACGTGAAGACCTTGAGCAACTGGCCACGCGTTCAGTCTCGGTGCTGATCCGTGGCGAAACCGGCACCGGCAAGGAGTTGCTGGCCCGTCATATCCACCGCGCCAGTGATCGCGGCGGGTTGTTCGTGTCGGTCAACTGCGGCGCCATCAGCCCGACCTACGCCGACGCCGAGCTGTTCGGCTATGCGGCGGGTAGCTACAGCGGTTCGGCGAGCAGTCGTGCCGGCTGGTTCGGTTCGGCCAACGGCGGCACGCTGTACCTGGACGAAATCGGTGACCTGCCGCTGCCGATCCAGATCAAGCTGCTAGCCGCCCTGGAGAACCACGAAGTCACTCGCGTCGGCGCTCAGCAGCCGAGCCCGGTGGATGTGCGGCTGGTGGCGGCCACCAGCATCGACCTGGCCCAGGCGGTGGCCGCCGGAAAATTCCATGAACGGCTCTATCACTACCTCAGCGAAGGCCCGCTCGAACTGCCGGCACTGCGCGAGCGTACGGGGGACATCCTGCCGCTGGCCGAATACTTCCTCGGCATCTACAGCCAGCGCCTCGACCTGCCGGTGCCGCTGATCAGCGAAGCGGCGCAGCTTGTGCTGGAACGCCACAGTTGGCCGGGCAATACCCGGGAGCTGGAAAACATCATTCACTTTGCGCTGCTGGTGAGTACGGGCGACGAGATTTTGCCGGAGCATTTGAACCTGCCTGATCCGCTGGCGCAGATCGACAGTCAGATCAAGCAGATTCTCGCCAATGGATCAGCCGCCGAACAAGCAGCCCTGAAAAACCTCCTGCAAGACGCCCGGCTTTTGTAGGAGCTGCCGAAGGCTGCGATCTTTTGATCCTCGCAAATTCGGGCCGCCAAAGATCAAGAGCAAAAGATCGCAGCCTGCGGCAGCTCCTACAGGGTTGTATGAACAAAATGGAATATGAAGCTGAATAAACGTTATTGTTCGGGAATAAAAAATCCCGGTATTGTCCGCTTCACGCCAGCGATAGCACTTCACTGGCACTCTCATCTTCAAGCCGTCGCCACAAGCGACTGTGATTTTCGATAAGGACACTGCATGAAAAAGGTTCTGTTGTTCACCGCACTGGCGGCTGCCCTGACCGCGGGCCTGGCCCAGGCTGGCGAGAAACTGGTGGTTGCCGCGACCCCGGTTCCACACGCCGAGATTCTTGAGCTGATCAAGCCAACCCTCGCCAAAGAAGGCGTGGACCTGGAAATCAAAGTCTTCACCGACTACGTTCAGCCGAACGTGCAGGTCGACCAGAAGCGTCTGGACGCCAACTACTTCCAGACCCTGCCGTACCTCAAGAGCTTCAACGAAGGCAAAGGCACTCACCTGGAAACCGTGATCGGTGTGCACGTCGAACCTTTCGGCGGCTACTCGAAGAAAGTCAAAACCCTGGCTGAGCTCAAAGACGGCGCGACCATTGCCATCCCGAACGAAGGCAGCAACAGCGGCCGTGCCCTGATCCTGCTGCAGAAGGCAGGCCTGATCGAGTTGAAAGACCCGAAAAACGCCCTGGCCACCCCGAAAGACATCGCCAAGAACCCGCACAACTTCAAGTTCAAGGAGCTTGAGTCCGCGATGTTGCCGCGTGTGCTGGATCAGGTCGACCTGGACATGATCAACACCAACTACGCGCTGGAAGCGGGTCTGAACCCGGCTAAAGACGCGCTGGTGATCGAAGGTGCCGACTCGCCTTACGTGAACTTCCTGGTGGCCCGTCCTGACAACAAGGACAGCGTTGCCATCCAGAAACTGGCCAAGGCCCTGACCAGCCCGGAAGTGAAAGCCTTCATCGAGAAGAAGTACAGCGGCGCGGTATTGCCAGCGTTCTGATTCGCGAAGCAAACCCCTTCACGGTTTCAAACGCCGACGGCTGATTTAGCGTCGGCGTTTTTTTTACGACTGAAAACAAAAGATCGCAGCCTTCGGCAGCTCCTATGGGTCCATGCAAACCTTTGTAGGCGCTGCCGAAGGCTGCGATCTTTTTGGGTTTTATGCGCTCAATCCGGCCAATACCATGCCGGCTCATCCAGCATGCGCTGGCCCACGATCCCGGTCTGGCCAAGATTTTTTTCCAGCACGATGCAGTTGCAGTCCGGGTCCTCCTGCAACGCCGAAATCAAGCGCCGGGCATGGGACACCACCCACACCTGGCACTGCGCCGAGGCACGGATGATCAAGCGTGCCAGCGCCGGCAGCAGATCCGGATGCAGGCTGGTTTCCGGTTCGTTCAGCACCATCAGTGTCGGCGGCCGTGGCGTCAGCAGCGCCGCGACCAGCAGCAGGTAACGCAAGGTTCCGTCCGACAGCTCGGCGGCTGACAGCGGCCGCAACAGACCTTCCTGAAAGAACTCGATGGCGAAGCGCCCACCGGGCAGGGGTTCGATGTTCAGTCGTGCGCCGGGGAATGCATCGCTGATCGCCGCCCGCAAGGCGTCGGGATCGCCGATTTCGATGATCGTCTGCAGGGCCGCCGCCAGATCGCGTCCGTCGTGATGCAGCACTGGTGTGCGAGTGCCCAGTTGCGGTTGACGCGCCGGAGCATCGGCATCGCTGCGAAAATGATCGTAAAAGCGCCAGCGGCGGATGAACTCGCGCATCTCCAGCACTTCCGGCGAACCGCGCAGGCTGCCGACCTGATCGAACAGGCTGTCGAACGTCGGCGTGTGCTGCGCCAGCACATCCCACTTGCGCTCGGCGCGGGCGCGGATCATCGGGCCGTCACGATCGACCAGCAAACTGGCCGGGCGGTAGAACGCGCCGGCCCACAGGCATTCACGTTTGATCTGCGGGTCGAGGCTGAAATAGGACGGTGTCGGCATGCTGCGTCCGGGCAACATGAAATGGCCATTGGAATCGGGAAGGCCGAGGCTGATCGAGTAGCCGAAATCGTCTCCCGCAAACCCCAGGCGCAGGCGCTTGACGCCTTGGCGCACGGTGGGCTCGATGGCGACTTCGCCGGTGCGCATGCGCCGGGAGAGGGTTTCCGGGCCGGCCCAGAAGGTCGAATCCAGCCCGCCTTCACGGGCCAGGGCATTGACCACGCCGCCGTGGGCGGTTTCCGCCAGCAGGCGCAGCGCACGGTACAGGTTGGACTTGCCGCTGCCGTTGGGGCCGGTGATCAGATTCAGTCGGCCCAGCGGGATCACCAGTTTGTTGATCGAGCGGTAGTTGGCTACCGCGAGCGTGTTGAGCATGTGGGTTCCTGTGGCGGGGTCGAGCGAGGTCCATTGTCCGTTACGGGCAGGTGTCTGGCGCAAGTGTTCTGGACGTAAGGCAGGGTGAATTTTTTCTTCATAAGACGCTCGTGCAAGGTTGCGATCCTGTTCTAAGCTCTCTGTCGTGCTGTACATGAAAAAGGCCAAGGAGTTTGCATGGTGGTTCCCGGATTCAAAGTAGTCATGGCCTTGAGTGTCGTCACCCTGCTGACGGCTTGCGACCAGAAAAAACCCGTGCAGGAATTCCTGCCACGGGTGTTCGTGCAAGTCGTCAAGCCGGCGGACTACGCGGCCCCGGTTACCCTCACCGGTGATATTCAGGCGCGGATACAGACGGAGCTGTCTTTTCGTGTGGGTGGCAAGATCATCCAGCGTTCGGTTGACGTCGGCGATCGAGTGACCGCCAAGCAAGTGTTGGCCCGGCTCGACCCCAAGGACTTGCAGAGCAACGTCGACTCGGCCCAGGCCCAAGTGGCCGCCGAACAGGCGCGGGTGAAGCAGAACGCGGCGGCATTCGTACGCCAGCAAAAACTCCTGCCCAAGGGTTATACCAGCCAGAGTGAATATGACTCGGCCCAGGCCGCCTTGAACAGCAGCCAGAGCGCCTTGAGCGCCGCCCAGGCGCAGTTGGCCAATGCCAAGGATCAGTTGAGCTATACGGCGCTGATCGCCGATGCGCCGGGGATCATTACCGAGCGCCAGGCGGAGGTCGGTCAAGTGGTTCAGGCGACGATGCCGATCTTCAGCCTGGCCCGTGACGGCGACCGCGATGCGGTGTTCAACGTTTATGAATCGCTGCTGGCCGAGAAGCCGAGCGATGACACCATTGTCCTGAGCCTGCTCGACAACCCGGCGATCAAAACCACCGGCACCGTGCGCGAAATCACCCCGGCGGTATCGGCGCAATCCGGTACCGTGCAGGTCAAGGTCGGTCTCAACAGTCTGCCCGACGGCATGCAGTTGGGCTCGGTGGTGAGTGCCACGGCCAGGGGGGCGGGCAAGTCGGTCATCGAGTTGCCGTGGTCGGCGCTGACCAAAAATATCAGTGAACCCGCTGTCTGGATTGTCGACGACAAGGGCAAGGCCCAGTTGCATTCGGTCACTGTCGGCCGCTACCTGACGGGCAAGGTCATCATCAGCGGCGGGTTGAAAGAGGGCGACAAAGTCATCATCGCGGGCGGGCAACTCTTGCACCCTGACATGGAAGTCGAGATTGCCGAAAACACTTACAAGGATCTGACGTGGGGAGCCAAGCCATGAAGCCTTTATGGGCGTTGTCCATCGGGCTGGTGCTGAGCGCCTGTTCCAAAAGCGAACCACCGCCGGCACCGGTACGGCCGGTGTTGTCGATCAAGGTCCAGACCTTGAACGAAGAGGATCTGGGCCGCTTCGCCGGCAGCATCCAGGCGCGCTATCAAAGCGATACCGGCTTCCGTGTGGGCGGGCGGATCGCCAGCCGTAACGTCGATGTCGGCACCGAGGTAGAGAAGGGGACGCTGCTCGCCACCCTCGATCCTTCCGATCAGCAGAACCAATTGCGTTCGGCCCAGGGCGACCTGGCAAAAATCCAGGCGCAACTGATCAATGCCAAGGCCAGTGCCCAGCGTCAACAAGCCCTGTTCGATCGCGGGGTCGGCGCACAAGCGCAACTCGACGCGGCCAACACGGACCTGAAAACCACCCAGGCCTCCCTCGATCAGGCCCGGGCGGCCGTCAACCAGAGCAAAGACCAATTGGGCTACACCGAGCTGCGCGCCGACCATAAAGCCGTGGTCACCGCGTGGAGCGCCGAGGCCGGGCAAGTGGTGACGGCGGGTCAGCAAGTGGTGACCCTGGCGCAACCGGACATCAAGGAAGCGGTGATCGACCTGCCCGATACCCTCGTTGACCAGTTGCCCAGCGATGTGGTGTTTCAGGTCGCTGCGCAACTGGATCCGAGCATCAACACCACCGCCATCATCCGTGAAATCGAACCCCAGGCCCAAAGCGCGACACGCACCCGTCGTGCCCGCCTGACCCTGGCCGAAACGCCACAGGGCTTCCGCTTGGGCACGGCCATCAGCGTCACCCTGAGCTCGGCGGTCAAGCCGCGCATCGAGTTGCCGGTCACCGCGCTGCAGGAGGTCGATGGCAAGCCGCGCATCTGGGTGATCGATGCGCAGAGTAAAACCGTCTCCCCCCGTGACATCACCGTGATCAGCCGCACCGACAGCACCGTGGTGCTGGCTGGCGGCGTGAAGAACGGCGAGCGGGTGGTCAGTGCCGGTGTCAACAGCCTCAAACCGGGGCAGCAAGTGAAAATCGACGAGGACAGTCAATGAAAGGGCCTTTCAACCTCTCGGAATGGGCCCTCAAGCATCAGTCGTTCATCTGGTATCTGATGTTCGTCGCGTTGCTGATGGGTGTGTTCTCGTATTTCAACCTGGGGCGCGAAGAAGACCCGTCGTTCACCATCAAAACCATGGTGATCCAGAGCAAATGGCCGGGGGCGACCCAGGAGGAAACCCTCAAGCAGATCACCGACAGGATCGAAAAAAAGCTTGAAGAGCTCGATTCCCTCGACTACGTGAAAAGCTACACGCGCCCCGGCGAATCGACGGTGTACGTGTACCTGCGCGACACCACCAGTGCCAAGGACATCCCGGAAATCTGGTACCAGGTGCGCAAGAAGATCAACGACATCAAATACCAGTTCCCGCAGGGCATACAGGGGCCGTCGTTCAACGACGAGTTCGGTGACGTCTTCGGGTCGATCTACGCCTTCACCGCCGACGGCCTGACCCTGCGTCAGTTGCGCGATTACGTGGAACAGGCGCGCATGGAAATTCGCGGTGTGCCGGGCCTGGGCAAGATCGAAATGGTCGGCCAGCAGGACGAAGTGCTGTACCTGAACTTCTCCACGCGCAAACTCGCCGCGCTGGGCATCGATGAGCGTCAGGTGGTGCAGAGCCTGCAATCCCAGAACGCCGTGACCCCGGCGGGTGTCATCGAGGCCGGGCCGGAGCGGATTTCGGTGCGCACGTCAGGCAAGTTCGCTTCGGAGAAAGACCTCGCCGAGGTCAACCTCAAGCTCAACGACCGCTACTATCGCCTGGCCGATATTGCCGAAATCAGCCGCGGCTACGTCGATCCGGCCTCGCCGGAATTCCGCTTCAACGGCAAACCGGCCATCGGCCTGGCGATTGCCATGCAGAAGGGTGGCAACGTCCAGGCGTTCGGCAAGGCCTTGCACGCCCGTATCGACGAGTTGACCGCCGACCTGCCGGTGGGCGTCGGCATTTACAACGTGTCCGACCAGGCCGTGGTGGTCGAGGAGGCCGTCGGCGGCTTTACCAGCGCGCTGTTCGAGGCGGTGGTGATCGTGCTGCTGGTGAGCTTCGTCAGCCTTGGCGTGCGCGCCGGCCTGGTGGTGGCCTGCTCGATCCCGCTGGTGCTGGCGATGGTGTTTGTATTCATGGAGTACAGCGGCATCACCATGCAGCGGATTTCCCTCGGTGCACTGATCATCGCCCTCGGCCTGCTGGTGGACGATGCGATGATCACCGTGGAGATGATGGTGACGCGCCTGGAATTGGGCGAGACCAAGGAGCAGGCGGCAACCTTCGCCTACACCTCCACGGCGTTCCCGATGCTCACCGGTACGCTGGTCACGGTGGCGGGCTTCGTGCCGATCGGCTTGAACGCCAGCTCGGCCGGTGAATACACCTACACCCTGTTTGCGGTGATTGCCTGCGCGATGCTGGTGTCGTGGGTGGTGGCGGTACTGTTTGCGCCGGTAATCGGCGTGCACATTCTCAGCACCAAGGTGAAACCCCATGAAGGCGAACCCGGGCGCATCGGCAAGGCGTTCAACGGCGGGCTGCTGTGGTGCATGCGCAATCGCTGGTGGGCCATCGGCATTACGGTGCTGTGTTTTGTGCTGGCGCTGTTTTGCATGCGCTTTGTGCAGAACCAGTTCTTCCCGTCTTCGGACCGCCCGGAAATCCTGGTGGACCTGAACCTGCCGCAAAACGCCTCGATCGACGAAACCCGCCGGGCTGTCGATCGTCTAGAGGCCACGCTCAAGGACGATCCGGACATCGAGCGCTGGAGCACCTACATCGGGCAGGGCGCGATCCGCTTCTATCTGCCACTGGACCAGCAACTGCAGAACCCCTTCTACGCGCAGTTGGTGATCGTCAGCAAAGGCCACACCCGTGAGGCCATGATGCACAAGCTTCGCGAGCGCTTGCGCAACGACTTCGTCGGCATCGGCAGTTATGTCCAGGCACTGGAAATGGGCCCGCCGGTAGGGCGTCCGATCCAGTACCGGATCAGCGGCAAGGACATCGACCAGGTGCGCCGACATGCCATCGACCTGGCCACGGAGCTGGACAAGAACCCGCACATCGGCGAGATCATCTATGACTGGAACGAACCGGGGAAAGTGCTGCGCATCGACATCGCCCAGGACAAGGCGCGGCAGTTGGGGCTGTCTTCCGAGGATGTGGCCAACCTGATGAACGGCATCGTCAGCGGCCAGTCGGTGACCCAGGTCGATGACGACATCTATCTGATCAACGTGGTCGGTCGTGCGGTGGATTCCGAGCGCGGAACGCCGGAAACCCTGCAGAACCTGCAAATCGTCACGCCGAACGGCACGTCGATTCCGCTGCTGGCGTTCGCCACGGTGCGCTACGAACTGGAGCAACCGCTGGTGTGGCGTCGCGATCGCCTGCCGACCATCACCATCAAGGCGGCGATCCGCGACGAGATCCAGCCAACGGACCTGGTGAAAATCCTCAAGCCGTCCATCGACGCGTTCGCAGCCAAATTGCCGGCGGGCTACAAGGTCGCCACCGGTGGTACGGTGGAGGAAAGCGGTAAGGCCCAGGGCCCGATTGCCAAGGTTGTGCCGCTGATGCTGTTCCTGATGGCGACCTTCCTGATGATCCAGCTGCACAGCGTGCAGAAGCTGTTCCTGGTGGCCAGCGTCGCGCCGCTGGGGCTGATCGGCGTGGTGATCGCGCTGGTGCCTACGGGGACGCCCATGGGCTTTGTGGCGATCCTCGGGATTCTGGCGTTGATCGGTATCATCATCCGTAACTCGGTGATCCTGGTGACCCAGATCGAGGAGTACGAGCAGAAGGGTTATGCGCCGTGGGATGCGGTGGTGCAGGCCACCGAGCATCGGCGCCGGCCGATCCTGCTGACCGCGGCGGCAGCGAGCCTGGGGATGATCCCGATTGCCCGGGAAGTGTTCTGGGGGCCGATGGCCTACGCGATGATCGGCGGGATCGTCATCGCCACCTTGCTGACGCTGCTGTTTTTGCCGGCGCTGTATGTGGCCTGGTACAAGATTCGCGAGCCGAAGAAAGAGGCTGTTTAAAAAGCGAGCGCTTCGCGCTCATCGCGAGCAAGCTCGCTCCCACAGGTGTACGCGGTCAACTGTGGGAGCGAGCTTGCTCGCGATGGCGTCGGGACTGACTACACAGCTTTACGCCACACACTCGCCAACCAAGGCTGCTGCTCCCGCGGCAGCCCTGCCGGCCGGTAGTAATGCTCAAGCTCCTCAAACCCCGCCTCGGTCAACAATTGCTGCCAGGCCGCCAGGTCGTGATACGACCCATAACGCGGCCCGTTCCAGCCTTCCTGATTCTCGCCACGGGGATTGGAACTGAACAACACCCCACCCGGTTTCAACGTTCCCCACAACTGCTTCAGCACCCGTGGTAATTCCTGGCGCGGAACATGAAACAGCACCGCATTGGCAAAGATCCCGTCGAAACGCTCGGCGGGCAGATCGAGCTTCAGGAAGTCCTGCTGCCACACCTCGCAACCGCTGTCGTCCCGGGCCATCTGCGCGAATTTTTCCGAACCGTCGAGGCCGACGGCTGTGTGGCCTATGCGGGTGAAGGTTTGCAGGTCACGACCGGGTCCGCAGCCGAAGTCGAGAATGTCGAAAGGCGCCTCACCCTGGATGTGCCGCAACAGGGCATCGATGTTCTGGCTGACGTCGTGATCGCGCGTGCCTTCACGGAAGTCTTCGGCCACTGCGTTGTAATGGCCCAGGGTCGTGGTGGTGATCTGTTCGAGGTCGTTGGGCGTCTGTTTCATCGTCGGGCTGCGCGGGCAATTGAGATTTGGCCAATATACGCCATCAAGTTGGGGGCTGCTTCGCAGCCATTCGCGAGCAAGCCCGCTCCCACATTTAACCGCGTCGAACAAACGGTTTGTGTTCGCCAGAGATCAAGTGTGGGAGCGGGCTTGCTCGCGAAAGCTGCATCACTGACAACGAATTACTAAAGCCTGGCTCAGCTTTTTTTCATCCCCAAACACTCGATGGAGTGATCCACCATCGCCTTGGCAATCTCCAGCAAATGCCAGATCGAGTACACCATCGCCCGATCGGCACCCTTGAGCTGGTCGCCACACTGATACGCCGTGACCGAAGCACAACGCAGCAGATCGGCGACATAGAGCTGGGTGTCTTCGAAGCTCACGTCCTTGCTGACGTTATAGAAGCGCATTTCATCGGGTGGTGCGGGTTGCTTGCCGGTGAGGTGGAAATCGATGGCGCGGTAGAGCGCTGAGCGATCCCTGAGCGGGTCTTCGGTGGAGGTTTCGGGCGGCGGATCGGGGACGGATTTTTCCATGAGTGTTACTCCTATTGCTGCATGGGAGCCATCACTTATCGCCTACTAAACGATTGGGTGGCGGCTGTACGCAGGTTAGTAGGCCGGTCAATAGGAAAACCGGTGCACCCGAAGGTGCCCCACGCACAGCCACCATATTCTGCATGCGGCAAAATTTGCCGGACATGAGCATGGAATCGCTATGCGCCTATTGATCCGGGCTACTAAACCCGATCACTGATGAGCAGTGACGGGCCGAGACTAGCCAGCGGATTTGGCAGGCGCAAGCGAGCGAAATGATCTAGGAAATGTCCTGCAAAGGAAAGGGAACGAGCCTGCAAAATCGCTGATTTCCCTGTACGAAAACTTCCCTCCGAAGGCCAGTGATGACCTGTGGCGAGGGCGCTTTTGTGGCGAGGGGGCTTGTCGGACCGCCGCACCGCCCCGTTGGGTCGCGAAGCGGCCCTAAAATCATTCAATGAGGTGCGTCACCTGTAACTTCTTACAGTTTCGGTCCGGCCCAAAAAGGCCCAGTCTGTCCTCAGTCAAAGCGAAGGACCGTCAATTCCGTGAACGCTCATCACCATGCCGCGACACCGACGCTGTCGGTCATTGACCCGCGCACCCTGGCAGTGCGCAGCGTCGGTTATTGCCGCCACCCGGACAGCCCGGTGATTGATCCACGCATTACCCGGCAAGGCTTCGACGCGGCGGGTCACTTGATCGAGTCCTGGGACCCGCGATTGTGGGGCACGGCGCCGAAACCGAACCTGACCACGCTCTACGGCCTGAGCGGTCAACCGTTGCTGACAGACAGCGTCGATGGCGGATGGCAGTTAAGCTTGCCGGATCAGGCGGGTTCGCCCTGTTCGTTCTGGGATGCTCGCGGCAGTCAGCGTCACACCCGGTTCGACGAACAACAGCGGCCGATCACCGTCACCGAACAGGCTGCGGGAGAACTGCCACGCGTGGTGGAGCGCTTGACCTATGGAGATTGCGGTCCTGCTTTCGCCGAGCACAACCAATGCGGGCAGTTGATCCGTCATGACGACCCGGCCGGCAGTCAGATCTATCCCGAGTATGGAATAGCCGCAGGGGTGTTGCGGGAAGAGCGGCGCTTTCTCGCCGAGCTTGAAACGCCTGACTGGCCGCTCGAACCCGAGGCCCGGGACGAGCTTCTGGAACCCCAGTCGTTCATCACCCGCCACACCTTCAATCCCACGGGCGAGCTACGGCAGCAGACCGACGCCATGGGCAATCTCCGCACTTTCGGTTACGACCTCGCGGGCAAACCGGAAGAGGCCTGGCTGCAAGTGGCCGGGGAGGGGAAACCACTGCAACGACTGGTCAGCGCCATCCGTTACAACGCCCAGGATCAGGTCGAACGTGAAACCGCCGGCAATGGTGTACTGACCCACGCCGAGTACGCAGCCGATGACGGGCGTCTGATCCGGTTGACGGCGATCATCGGCAACCAGCCCCCCTTGCAGGACCTGAACTACGTCTACGACGCGGTGGGCAACATCGTTGAACTGCAAGACCTGTCCCAACCAGTGACCCATTTCAACAACCAGCGCATCGACCCGATCAACCGCTACCGCTACGACAGCCTGTATCAACTGGTCGAAGCCCAGGGCTGGGAGGTCAGCCAGCCGAGCCACGGCCCGGCCCTGCCAACACTGCTGCCCACACCGCTGGACCCCAACCAGCGGCGCAATTACACCCAGCAATTTGAATACGACCAGGGTGGCAACCTGATCACCCGCCACCACAGCGGTGCACCCGGTTTCTCGATGTTCACCTCGACCCGAAGCAATCGCAGCCTGGCGCAACGGGGCGACGGCTCATTGCCGGGAGAACCCGACATTGCCATGGGCTTCGACGCCTGCGGCAATCAACGGGAACTGCAGCGTGGCCAAGCCATGGACTGGGACCTGCGCAACCAGTTGAGCCGGGTCACGCTGGTCCAGCGCGAAACCGAGCCCGACGACTACGAAAGCTACCGCTACGACCGCCCCGGCCATCGCTTGCGCAAAGTCGGATTCACCCAAAGCAGCGGTCGCACCCTGCGCACCGAGGTCCGTTACCTCCCCAATCTGGAAATCCATCGCCAGGCCGATGGTGAAGAACATCACGTCATCAGCGTCGAAGCCGGACGCAGCAACGTACGGGCATTGCATTGGCCCGCTGGTGCTCACGACGATCAACTGCGCTACAGCCTCAGCGATCACCTCGGTTCAAGCACCCTGGAACTGGACCATGGGGCAGGCGTGCTGACCCGGGAACACTATTACCCCTTTGGCGGCACAGCGTGCTGGGCGGGGAAAAGTGCGTTGGTGGCGCAGTACAAAACCATCAGCTACTCGGGCAAAGAACGGGATGCGACCGGACTTTTTTACTACGGGTATCGCTATTATGCGCCGTGGTTACAGCGCTGGATAAGTGCGGATCCCGCAGGGCCAGTAAATGGTCTGAATTTATATGGGTTTGTCTCCAATGGTGCAATATCAAGAAAAGATATTGATGGGCGATTCTATGAAGGGAAGGATGATGAAGTCGAACACCGAGTTAAGTCGTTAGGCTACAACATGAGCGACCGCGGAATTTCCGGATTTTCGGAAGAGGAGCGAACAACTGTTGTTGACGCGCTTTCGATAACCGAAAAGATATTTGGTAATGCTTTTGGGATGGCGCAAAAAACACCAGCTATTGCCAAGCAGGTCGTTACAAAAATGACAGGTGACGATGGCACTCATTTCGACCGTGTCGTTAGCGCATGGGGAAAAATTGCTGAATTGGCTAAGTCTTATCAGACTTCGGCAGGGCTGGATAAGCTCGTTAGGGTCGATAATCCATTCAATTCAAATGTTTTTGGCTTGGTTGTGAGTGGCGACACTCATGGACGCATTTTTGTTCAGGGGAACAAACTCAAAAAAGATGCTGTGTTTGGTTTTTTCTTGGCTCATGAAATTAGTCATATTGGTGCTGTGTCTGGATTTTCTGTTGAGGGCCCTTTAACTACAGATTATCTATATTTAACGAAGGACCATAAGCAGCAAGCCAGTTCTGCAAGTGATATCGCACTGGGGAAATTAAGTGCGGATAGCTTTAAGTCATGGCCAAAAGAGACAGAACTTAATTTTGTGAGGAAGGTAATTGAGTTGACGGGAGGAAAGCATGAGTTGGTCGAGGCGGTCGCGGTATTCAATAGCCAGCCAAAGGTACGCTCTGAGATGCTTTCGAATACCGCCGATGTGGTTGCACGTTCGGCCTACGTGTTGAACGATGTTTTCAGACAGGCCATGGCTAAACGTAAAGCAAACACGCCCATCGGCTCGTAAGTGGGGGGCGCTGGCAAACCCGCCACCCACTCATGGTCGTCGGCGTGCCATACCCAGAATATCGATAGATAGGTCCGTTTCGATTTTTTGATCTTTGCCTATCGCTTGTTCAACCCCCGAGCCAACCGATCCCCACCCAACTGAATCACCGCCACCAACGCCACCAGTAACACAATCACCGTCAGCATGATTTGGCTATCAAACCGCTGATACCCATACCGATAGGCAATATCCCCCAACCCGCCCGCGCCAATCGCCCCGGCCATGGCCGAGGAGTTGATCATCGTCACCAGGGTAATTGTGAACCCGCCGACAATCCCCGGCAGCGCCTCAGGCAGCAACACATGCCAGACGATGTGCCAGCGCCGGCAGCCCATGGCTTGCGCCGCTTCGATCAACCCATGATCGACCTCGCGCAAACTGACTTCGGCAATGCGCGCAAAGAACGGCGTGGCTGCGATGGTCAACGGCACCACGGCCGCCCATACGCCATACGTGGTGCCGACGATGAGCCGGGTGAATGGGATCAACGCCACCATCAAAATCAGGAAAGGAACCGAGCGAAACAGGTTCACGAACGCACCCAAAGCGCGGTTCAGCGCCGGGGCTTCGTAGATACCGCCCTTGGAACTGGTGACCAGGATCACCGCCAGCGGAATGCCTGCCAACAGCGCGATGAGCGACGACACGCCGACCATCAGGAACGTGTCGATAAAACCCTGCAGCAAGCGATCAAACCACATAACCCAGCACCTCCACCTGTTGCGCCCAATGGCTGGCGCGTTGACGCAATTCTTCGGCACCGAGGGTTGAGCCCGTCACCGCCAACAGCAGTTGCCCAAGGGCGTGACCCTGTATCCGTTCCACGCCGCCTTGCAGCAATCGCACGCGGCCACCGAGGGCGCTGAACAGTGCCGCCAGGTCCGGCTCGTCGCGTTGGTTGCCGGTGAACTGCAAGCGCAGGACCACGGCTGCATCCGGGGCGTTCGACTGTGGCTGCAAACGGCTTTGCAGTTCTTCCGGCAAGGCGTGTTGCAACGGCGCCAGCAGTGTCTTGCTTACCTCATGCTGTGGATTGCCGAAGACTTCCCACACCGGCCCTTGCTCGACGATGCGCCCGTGTTCGAGGACGACTACGCGATCACAGATCTCGCGGATCACCGCCATCTCGTGGGTGATCAGCACAATGGTCAGGCCCAGGCGTTGATTGATCTCGCGCAGCAGGCCGAGGATCGATTGCGTGGTCTCCGGGTCCAGTGCAGAGGTGGCTTCGTCGCACAGCAGGATTTGCGGGTCATGTACCAGCGCCCGGGCAATGCCCACGCGCTGTTTCTGCCCGCCGGACAACTGCGCCGGGTAAGCCTTGTGTTTGGCTTGTAGACCCACCAGTTCCAGCAATTCACGGACTTTTTGCTCGCGTTGTTCCTTGGGCACGCCGGCGACTTTCAGCGGCAACTCGACGTTCTGCCAAACGGTCTTGGCCGACATCAGGTTGAAGTGCTGGAAGATCATGCCGATGCGCCGACGCAGTGCCACCAGGCGGTTTTCGTCGAATTCGCCGATGTCGACCTGATCGATCAGTACCCGACCGCTGCTCGGTTGCTCCAGGCGATTGATGGTGCGAATCAGCGACGACTTGCCGGCGCCGCTGCGGCCGATGATGCCGAATACTTCGCCGCGCTGGATCGCCAGGTCGATGCCGTGCAACGCGGCCACCGGTCCTTGCTGGCCGTTGTAGGTTTTGCCCAGGCCGATGAAGCGCACGTGGGCATGGTTGAGTTCGGGATGCAGTTCGGTGCGCTCGGCGTTTTGTGGCTCTGGATTCTCCAGTCGCCGTTGGATGGCGGCGGTCATGCTCAGCTTTCCCAACCGGCTTGATAGAGCTTGCCATGAGCCTTATCCAGTGCGGCGCGCACCGCGGGTGAGTGCTGGTAGATGTCGACGAACTTGATCAGGCGCGGGTCGGTTTTGCTCTTCGGCTGGATCACGAATTGAATCACGTACTCCTTGTGATCGAGGCCGTCGAACAGCAACGCGGAGCCCGCATCGAAGGTTTTCGACAGGCGAATGTAGGCCGGGTAGCCCTGCACCAGATCGGCATCGTCATAGGCACGTACCAGTTGCACCGCTTCGACCTGGAGGATCTTGATGTTCTTCGGGTTGGCGATGATGTCTTCTTCGGTGGCCTTGTAGCCGACACCGGGCTTGAGGGTGATCAGGCCGGCCTTGGCCAGCAGTTGCAAGCCACGACCGCTGTTGATCGGGTCGTTGGCGATGGCCACGCTGGCGCCTTGCGGCAGTTCGTCGAAGCTTTTGTATTTCTTCGAGTAGAGGCCGACGTTGTTGATGATCCCCGGCGCGAACGGCACCAGGTCGAAACCCGAGGCGGCCTTGGCGTTTTCCAGGAACGGGATGTGCTGGAAGTAGTTCACGTCGATGTCGCCGGCGGCGAGGCTGACGTTCGGCGCGATCCAGTCGGTGAACTCCACCAGCTCGACTTTCAGGCCTTGCTTGGAAGCCTCTTCGACGGCGGCTTCAAGGGGAATGGCGAACGCGGCGGTGGTGCCGATTTTCAGCGGCGTGTCGGCGGCGAAAACCGCAGAGCTGAACAGGCCGAGGGCCAGGGCCAGTGCTTTGACTGGGTGAGAGAGGTAGTGCTTTTTCATGATGAGCTATCCAGTCAGTACATTAAGTTTGTGGTGTCTGTTCGGGCCTCATCGCGAGCAAGCTCGCTCCCACAGGGGAATGCATTCCAAATGTGGGAGCGAGCTTGCTCGCGATGCTTTTAGCGTCGGAAAGTCGAACCGATGTGTTGCTCAGGCAAAAACGCCCCTGCGCGAAACAGCTTTTCGCGCAAGGTCCCATCGTCATAAGCGGTCTTGTACGACCCCCGCCGTTGCAACTCGGGAATCACCAGCTCGATGAAATCCTCATAGCTTTCCGGGGTGACGATGCGGGTCAGGTTGAAGCCATCCAGCCCGGTTTCGGCGATCCACGATTCCAGCTCATCCGCCACTTGCTGCGGTGAGCCGACCACGGTGATGTAGCGGCCACCGAGGGCGTGTTGTTCGAGCAATTTGCGTCGGGTCCAGTCGTTGTTTTGCAGGTGTTTGGTGGCGGACTGGATCGCGTTGCTTTTCACGTACTGGATCGGCTCGTCGATTTCATATTGGGAAAAATCGATCCCGGTGGACGCCGAGAAATGCGCCACGCCGGCCTCTGCACTGGCGTAGCTCAGGTATTCGGCGTGCTTGGCCCAGGCCAGCTCTTCGGTGGCGCCGACGATCACATTCAGGCCCATGAACACCTTGATGTCCTCGGGATTGCGCCCGGCTTCGACGGCACTGGCGCGCACCTTGTCCACCTGAGCCTTGGTCGATGGCTTGTTCTGGCCGCTGATGAACACGCACTCGGCATGCCGCCCGGCGAACAGCAAGCCGCGATCCGAACTGCCAGCCTGGAACAGCACCGGCGTGCGCTGGGGCGAAGGTTCGCAGAGGTGATAACCCTCGACCTGATAGAACTCGCCCTTGTGCTCGACCTTGTGCACCTTCTCAGGCTGCGCATAGATCCGCTGCTGCGGATCGTTCAGCACCGCGTCGTTTTCCCAGCTGCCTTCCAGGAGTTTGTAGAGCACCTCCAGGTACTCGTCGGCCTGGTCGTAGCGACGGTCATGCTCGACCTGTTCGCGCAGGCCCATGGCCTTGGCGGCGCTGTCGAGGTAGCCGGTGACGATGTTCCAGCCGACCCGGCCACGGCTCAGGTGATCCAGCGTCGACAGGCGTCGGGCGAACAGGTACGGCGCTTCGTAGGTGAGGTTGGCGGTCAGGCCGAAACCGAGGTTTTTCGTCACCGCGGCCATGGCCGACACCAGCAACAGCGGGTCGTTGACCGGCAGCTGGATCGACTCTTTCAGCGGCACATCCACCGAGTTCTGGTAAACGTCGTAGACCCCGACGATGTCGGCGATGAACAGGCCGTCGAACAGCCCGCGCTCGAGCAATTGCGCCAGTTCGGTCCAGTATTCGATCGTGTTGTAGCGGGTAGACGTGTCGCGCGGGTGCGTCCACAAACCATGGTTGATGTGCCCGATGCAGTTCATGTTGAAGGCATTGAGCAGGATCTTCTTTTTAGCCATTCAGATGGTCCCCCGCAGTGGCGGGTTTTCATCGTTGAGGTAGTAGTTGCCCACGGCGTGGTACTTCCAGCGCACCGGGTCGTGCAGGGTGTGCACCCGGGCGTTGCGCCAGTGGCGGTCGAGGCCGTGTTCGATCAAGGTCGCCTGACTGCCGGCCAGTTCGAACAGCGTGCTGCCGGCGGCCAGGGAGATTTCGGTGCTCAAGGCGCGGGCTTCGGCGACGGCAATCGACGCGGCTGCGACGGTCTCTGCATTTGTGTCGGCTTGGGCTTTGTCGAGGTATTCACCCGCACGCTCCAGCAGTGCCTCGGCGGCGTGCAGGCGAGTGCTCAGGTGACCGAAGCTCTTGAGGGTCAGTGGATCGTCCGTGGCTTTTTCGTGGGTAGCGTCGATCCATGGCCGGGTTTTGCTGCGCACGAAGTGCAGCGCGTCCTCATACGCAGCGCGGGCGATGCCGGTGTCGATGGCGGCATGGAGAATCTGCGCCAGCGGGCCGACCGGGGTCGGGCGCTCGAAGGCGCTTTGAAAGGGGATGACATCTTCGGCCGCGACGTAGACATCCTCGAACACCACCGAACCGCTGCCGGTGGTGCGCTGGCCGAAGCCGCTCCAGTCGTCAATTACGGTGAGGCCCTTGCTGTTGCGCGGGACGAACGCCAGTTGCTGCACGCCGTTTTCATCCACCACCGAGGTGGGAATGCGCTGGGCGTAAATCGCACCGGTGGCGTAGAACTTGCGGCCATTGATGCGATAGCCGCTGCCGTCGCGGGTCAGGCTGGTGATGCGATCGTGGGCGGTTTTGGTGCCGAGTTCGGCGAGGGCATTGCCGAAGCGCTGGCCGGCCAGGACTTCGGCATAAAGGCGTTTGTTCTGCTCGTGGCTGCCGTTCACCCGCAGCACTTCGAGGGCATAAAAATGGTTCTGCGGTATTTGCCCCAGCGAGCCGTCGGACTGGGCGATCAGGGCGATGACCTTGGCCAGGGTGACGTTGGAAACACCGGCGCCGCCATATTCCTTTGGTACGCTGATGCCCCACAGGCCCGAGCGGGAAAACACTTCCAGTTCCGGGTGTGGCAAGCGGCGCTCGCGGTCGCGCAGGGCGCTGTCGCGTTTGAAATCTTCGGCCAGATCGCTGGCGACAATCAGGGCTTGCTCATCGCTGGTGATGACCGCGACGTGTTGAGAAATGCTCATGTGCTTCTCCAGATGTCTGGTCGTTAAATCCAGGAATGACGATTAGGCAGCGTGCCGTTGAGGCGATAGGCGCCGATGGCGTGGTATTTCCAGCGCACCGGATCGTGCAGCGTGTGCACCCGGGCATTGCGCCAGTGGCGGTCGAGGTTGAATTCGGCGAGGGTGGCGCGGCTGCCGGCCAGTTCGAAAAGCTTTTCGCTGGCCAGTAATGAAATCTCGGTGGTCAGCACTTTGGCTTCGGCCACGGCAATCGAGGCGCGGGCGGCGGACTCGGCGGTGAGCGGTGTGGCGCTGACTTCATCGAGTACCTGCCCGGCCTTGCGCAGCAGCGCTTCGGCGGCGTGCAGTTCGATTTTCAGCTTGCCGATATCGGCGATCACATACAGGTCATCGCTGGCCCGCTCGACCTTGGCGTCGATCCACGGCCGGGCGCGGGTTTTCACGAAGTCGATGGCGTCGTCAATGGCGCCCCGGGCGATACCGGCGTCGATGGCTGCCTGGATCAGTTGGGAGACGGCGCCCTGGATGTTCGGCGTGTCGTTGATCCGCCAGTTATCCACCACCAGTTCGGGATCGACCTGCACGTTGTTGAGCAAAATCGTGCCGCTGGCGGTGGTGCGCTGACCAAAGCCGGACCAGTCATCGACGATGCGCAATCCCGGCGTGCCGCGACGGATGAACGCCAGCACTTGTTTGCCGTCGACGTTCAATGCCTTGACCGCAACCCAATGGGCGAACAGTGCACCGGTGGAATAGAACTTCTGGCCGTTGAGGACGCCGTCAGCGGTGAGGCGTGCCTTCAGTTCCAGGGTGTTTTTGGTGCCGCGCTCCGGCCCGGCATTGCCGATGCGCCAGCCATCCAGGACGCTTTTGAACAGTTGCCTTTTCTGCGTTTCGGTGGCGCTGCCGAGGATCAGGTTAAGAATGCCGAACTGGTTTTGCGGGATCTGCCCAAGCGCCGGGTCGGCGGCGGAAATGATCGCGAAGACCTCGGCCAGGGTGACGAACGAAACTTGCGGGCCACCGTACTCGCGGGGGATGGAAATGCTGCCCAGGCCGCTGCGGGTGAACAGTTCGATTTCAGACCATGGAAGCTTGCGCAACTGGTCGCGTTTGGCCGCTTGCAGGCGTGCGACGTGCGCCAGTTCGTGGGCTGCCTTGATGGCTTGGGCGTCGTTGCGCAAGATTTGTGCGGGCAACAACAACGGGGCGATGTCCAGGTCACTCTGGACGATTGCATCTGCCAGACTGGACATCAGTGCCACTCCTTGGCTGCTCGCAATGCCCTGGCGATCTGCACTGGGGTGATTGTGTTCCGGACCATACCTACCTCACATCTCATGGAAGCGCCGCTTGTGGCCGCGCATGAAAACAAGAATGTCCGGTGGTCCGGTGTATATACCCTAAACGTGTATAAATATTTTATGAACTAACTTCTAGGAATATAGATAGAAGGGTGGCAATGGCGCTGTCGCCAAGATCGCAGCCTTCGGCAGCTCCTACAGGGGTTTATGCCTTAACCCTGTAGGAGCTGCCGAAGGCTGCGATCTTTTGAGTTTTTACCGTAACGACATCATCGTCTGTGAGTTTCGGCGGCCTTGAGGTGCTGTTTCTTCGGGACTTTCAGATAAGGATTGGCGCAACCGATCTTCAGCGTGCGGGCCGGTGCCCAGCGGGAGTTGTTGCCCACCCTATCGAGAATGCAGTAAGTCACTTCCAGCCGCAGATCTTCACCGGCTTCGAGGATGATGGCCGGTGGTATCCAGACCTGGATCGGCTGGCCTATATCGGCTGACTTGAGCGGTGGCAGATCCATGCGCACATCGCCCCAGCGCAGGGTGATCTCGTCGTCGACGGCCATGTTCAGGTACGGCTCGATGGTCAAGGGAACACCGCGTTTGACCTGGCTCGGATTGACCCCCTGACGGCGAATTGCCTCGGGAATGCTCACCGGTGCCAGGCACTGGTTTTCATCGCCGCACAGCGCTGAGGGTTGGCCGCCTGGACAGTCGAGTTTGATCTGCACGTTTTGACTGGCCGATACCGCCGGCCCCCGGCCAATCTGCATGACCCGGTAGTGAATGCGCGAGGTACCGTTGGCGACAAAACTCTCAGGCACTCGCAACTGCACCGGTCGGCCGACATCACTGGCCGTCAGCACGCGGGAAGCCACGTAGCAGTTGTCCCAGAACAGTTCGACCAGGTCTCCTGCGTCCATGGCGGGGTAGGGTGCCACATCGATCAGCAGGTGCGCTGCGCAGGTGACGTTGATGCCGGCCTTGTTCGATTGCGCCAGGGTCGGGGCTGCAAACCCGGATTTGTTCGAGGTGCTATTCATGAAGTCTCCTTGAAGTCTTGCAACGAAGTCCGTTTCTGGAATATCAAAAACCAATAATTGAACAGATAAACCATTCATTACTTTGAGCGGGAATAATGAGTTTAATGTGGTGGGTGTCGCTGGCTGGAGACTAGATAAGAGTCCGGGAGATCCGCTGTCAATAAGATTTGTTAGTTATGGTGGTTGTGTGGCGCTATTCAGAAAGTTCCTACGGTTTCAAGTAATTAAACCGTGCTTGTGCGTCGAAGTTTTCTGCTGAAAGCGGATGAATACGGGCGGATTGGTGCAAGTCCTGGGCACCGTCCTACGACGGAGGATCTGGTTGAATTGGCATTGCTTAATTATCGTGAAGCATATATTTGTACCGTGCGCGCGTACAGGATATGCATGTTTAATAGGTGAGTTTTGTTTGGTATTAATGAGGGGGCTTTCGAGGGGTGTCACTTCCATCCATGGAAGTTTACCGTTGTTGCGCAGGGCTGTTAGTTATGAGCGTTATTCAGGAACTTGCTCAGGAACTGCCGGGTTCGTTCTTCTTTCGGGTTGGCAAACAACGCCTTCGCTTCGCCTTGTTCGACGATTACGCCCTTGTCGAAAAACACCACACGGTTGGCCACGTCCCGGGCAAAACCCATTTCGTGGGTGACGATCACCATGGTGCGTTTTTCTTCAGCCAGGCCGCGGATGGTCGCCAATACCTCGCCCACCAGTTCCGGGTCGAGGGCCGAGGTCGGCTCATCGAACAGGATCACTTCGGGCTCCATCGCCAGCGCCCGGGCAATCGCCACGCGCTGTTGCTGGCCACCGGAGAGGCGTCGCGGGTAAGCGTCCTCCTTGCCCGCCAGACCGACCTTGGCCAAGAGTTTTTTACCCAGGGCTACAGCGTCGGCGTGCGGGGTCTTCTTGACCACGATCGGGCCTTCGATGACGTTTTCCAGGGCGGTGCGATGGGGGAACAGGTTGAAGTTCTGGAACACGAAGCCCACGTGCTGGCGCAAACGTCGCACCAGGCTCTGCTGCTGGTTCAGGGGACGGCTGGTATCGATCTCGATATCGCCGACCTTGATCCGGCCGCTGGTGGGTTCTTCCAGGAAATTCAGGCAGCGCAGGAAGGTGGTCTTGCCCGAACCGCTGGGGCCGATGATCGCGACCACCTCGCCTTCCTTGACCTCAAGATCGATGCCGTTGAGCACGACTTGACCCTTGAACTGCTTTGTCAGTTTTTCCACGACAATCATTGGGTCAGGACTCCTGGTCGTGCCGATTGACCCGCGCTTCCAACTGGTTCTGCAGGTGCGACAGCACCGTGGCCAGGACCCAGTAGATCAATGCGGCGGCAAGATACATGGTGAAGATTTCGAAGGTACGGGCGGTGATCAGCTGTGCCTGACGGAACAGCTCCGGCACCTGGATGGTAGCGGCCAGCGCCGTGTCCTTGACCAGCGAGATGAAGCTGTTGCCCAGCGGCGGCAATGCGGTGCGCATGGCCTGCGGCAGGATGGCCCGGCGCAGGGTTTGCGCGCGGGTCATGCCGATACTGGCAGCGGCTTCCCACTGGCCGCGCTCGATGGAGCTGATCGCGGCACGCAGGATTTCGCAGGCGTAGGCGGCCATGTTCAGCGAGAAGCCGATCAGGGCCGCCGGCAGCGGATCAAGTTCCAGACCCAATTGCGGCAAGCCGTAATAGATCACGAACAGTTGCACCAGCAACGGCGTGCCGCGAAAGAACGACACGTAGATGCGGGCGATCCAGCTCACCAGCTTGAAGCGCGACAGGCGCATCAGCGCCAGGCCGAACCCCATCACCAGGCCGAAGAACATCCCGCCCAGGCTGAGGATGACCGTGTAGTACGCGCCCTTGAGCAGAAAGGGCACGGAGTCCAGTGCGAGTTGGAAAGCTTCTTCCATTATTGAGTGACGTCAGCGTTGAAGTATTTTTCCGAGAGTTTTTTCAGGGTGCCATCGGCGCGCAGCTTGTCGATCGCCTTGTTCACCGCGGCCAGCAGTTCAGGCTCGCCTTTGCGCAGGGCAATGCCGGCTTCCTGACGGGAGAATGCGTCACCGGCGGCGGTGGTGTCCTTGGCCTTCTTGGCGTATTCCAGTGCAGCCAGACGGTCGATCAGAATGGCGTCGATACGGCCGACACGCAGGTCCTGGAACTTGGTCGGATCATCTTCGTAAGTGCGGATGTCAGCGGTCGGCACGTTGGTTTTCACCCACTCTTCGTAGTTGGTGCCCAGGCCTACACCGACTTTCTTGCCACCCAGGTCGGCAGCGGTCTTGATGTTCAGCTCGGGGGCCTTCTTGGTCAGCACCAGTGCCTGGATACCGGAAACGGTGTACGGCTCGGAGAAGTCATACTTCTTCTTGCGCTCTTCAGAGATGGTCACCTGGTTGATCACTGCGTCCAGGCGCTTGGATTCCAGGGCTGCGAGGATGCCGTCCCATTTGGTCGGTTGCAGTTTGACCTTGACGCCCAGCTCTTTGGCCAGGGCTTCGGAGAACTCGACTTCGAAGCCGGTCAGTTTGCCGTCGGCATCGACGAAACTGAACGGTGGGTAAGTGCCTTCCAGGCCAACGTTGATCACGCCGGCGTCCTTGATTTTTTGCAGTTGCTCACCGGCAACGGCTTGGCCAATCAGGCCGGCGCTCAGTGCCAGGCCCAGCGAGCCCACCAGCAGATTGCGACGTAGTGCGGAAAAATTCATGACAAGCCCCTGTGTTTTCTTATGGAAGACGCTTTAGGAAAGTTGGCAAATTCGGGAATCGGACGACTGCGATATCCTGCCCTAATGCAGCTTATGCGTCTCGCTGCAAATTCACCTGTAGCATGACTATATGATGGCGTTTTTAGAATGGAAAATAATAATTATTCTTCTGGTTATTCCATTTTTGAATAGCTTGCGTTTTTACTGTAGGAGCGAGCCTGCTCGCGATGGTCGTCAACGATAACGCGGGCAACCTGACACCCCGCGGTGCCCTGTCGTCCATCGCGAGCAGGCTCGCTCCTACAGAAAATCCTTATAGGCAAACAACGCCGGCGCCCCGCCAGTGTGCAGGAAGATAATCGGACCCTCGTCGAAACGCTGACGCCCGATCCCGTCCAGCAAGCCTGCCATGGCCTTGCCAGTGTAGACCGGGTCCAGCAGCAAGCCTTCCTGACTCGCCAGCAGCTTCACCGCCGCCAGTGTTCCGGCATTCGGCTCGCCATAACGCGGGGCAAAGTATTCGTCCCACAACTCGACCTTGAAAGCATCCGGCAAGCTCACACCCAGCAGCTCGGCAGTGCGTTCGGCCAGGCCTTGAACCTTTGGCCGCTGGTCTTCATCGCTGCGCGAGACCGTCACGCCGATCACTGGCAGGTCCGGCAGTGCTTCACTCAAGGCCAGTGCCAGGCCACTGTGGGTACCGGCACTGCCCGAGGCCAGGACCACGGCAGCGAACGTCAGGCCGGTGTCCTTGATCTGTTCGGCCAGTTCCAGCCCGGCACGTACATAACCGAGTGCGCCCAGCGCGTTGGAGCCTCCGATCGGCACCAGGTACGGCTTCTTGCCGTTGCTGCGCAGTCGGCCAGCCAGGGCTTGCAGTTGTTCGTCGGCGTTGTCGAGGTTTTCCACCAGTTCGACCTTGGCATCGAACAGGTCGAGCAGCAGGCGGTTGCCGTTGCCGGTGTAATTGTTGTCATCGGTGCCGAGGGGGTTTTCCAGAAGGGCTACGCAGCCCAGACCCAGTTTCGCCGCAATGGCAGCCGTCTGGCGCACGTGGTTCGATTGCAGCGCGCCGGCGGTGATCAAGGTGTCGGCACCCTGGGCCAGCGCATCGGCGGCCAAGTATTCGAGTTTGCGTAGCTTGTTGCCGCCCATTGCCAGCGGCGTCAGGTCATCGCGTTTGACGTATACGTCACGACCCAGCCAGGTCGACAGGCGTTCGAGTTTTTCCAGGGTGGTGGGTTGACCGAGCAGGTCGAGGCGGTTAAAGCGGGCGAGCTGTTGTTTGATCATGGGTCCGTACTGGCCGTGGAAGATCTCCGGACTATAGGCACGCGAAAAAAGCTGGGCAACCGTCAATTGCTTATAGCCAATCGTAATGAGCACAGCATTATTGGTTCTTAATTTGCCCCGCTGCCCTTGCCGTAAAGTAATCGCCGTCAGTGCGGCCAGACAGTCCGGTCGCCCGTGAGGAGTTTTTACCGTGAGTGAGCGTTCCAGCCATTGGCAATTGCAGACCATCGTCAGCCAACTGCGCACCGCGCGTGAGCAGTGGCGAGCGCAAAATGGCCGGGCCAGTACCGAGCAGGGCGGTCGCGAGCTGCCCTCCCGGGCGGCCATGGCAGAGATTCTCGAAGCCTTGTGCGGTGCGCTGTTCCCGATGCGCCTGGGGCCGGTTGACCTGCGCGAAGAGAGTGAAGACTTCTACGTCGGCCACACGCTGGATGTGGCGTTGAATGCGCTGTTGGCCCAGGCGCGACTCGAATTGCGCTATGCCGCGCGCCACAGTGCCCAGGCCGATACCGAAGTCGAAGCCAAGACCATCCAGATCATCCAGGACTTCGCCCTCGCCCTGCCGGGGTTGCGCAGCCTGTTGGACACCGACGTACTGGCGGCCTATCACGGCGACCCGGCGGCACGCAGTGTCGATGAAGTGCTGTTGTGCTATCCGGGGATCCTGGCGGTGATTCACCATCGGCTGGCCCACCATTTGTATCGTGCCGGACTGCCGTTGCTGGCGCGTATCAGCGCGGAAATCGCCCACTCGGCCACGGGCATCGACATTCACCCTGGCGCGCAGATCGGCCGCAGTTTCTTCATCGACCACGGCACCGGCGTGGTGATCGGCGAAACCGCGATCATCGGCGAGCGCGTGCGGATTTATCAGGCCGTGACCCTGGGCGCCAAGCGCTTCCCGGCGGACGAAGACGGCCAGTTGCAGAAAGGCCAGCCGCGGCATCCGATTGTCGAGGATGACGTGGTGATTTATGCCGGGGCGACGATTCTGGGGCGGATCACCATAGGCCAGGGTTCGACCATTGGCGGCAACGTCTGGCTGACCCGCAGCGTGCCGGCGGGCAGCAACCTGACCCAGGCGAATCTGCAGCATGAAGATGGGGCGCAGAAGTAGGCCTTTGAATCTCCGTTGTCTGGTCTGGCCTCATCGCGAGCAAGCTCGCTCCCACAATGTTTTTCGTCGTTCACAACGCTTGCGTCCGGCTCAAATCAACTGTGGGAGCGAGCTTGCTCGCGATTGGATTTCAAGCCGAATCGAGTCGCCAATCCCGCACCAGATCCTCCCTTGAGCTAGCGTACAACCACTACCGCCGAGCCCTGCGATTAGTCCTTAGCCCCCTATCCATGTTTAACTTGAACGTTCATTCAAGTTAAACCGGTGGTTCGCCGCCCGCTCACAACAGGAGGCTTGCCTTTGCTGAGTCCGATTTCTACAGCCACGTTTTACCCCTTCGAGGTGCACCGTACATGAGTGCATCGTCCATCCCTCCAAGCGGCCTGGTCCGCATGAATCCGCCGGTGTTCTGGTTCTCGGCGAGTTTCATTCTGTTGTTTGGTGTCGTTGTCATCGCCATGCCCGAGCAGGCCGGTGCCTGGTTGCTGGCGGCGCAAAACTGGGCGGCCAACACGGTCGGCTGGTATTACTTGCTGGCGATGACCCTGTATCTGGTCTTCGTGGTGGTCACCGCCTTGTCCGGCTACGGCAAGATCAAGCTCGGTGCCGACCACGACGAGCCCGAATTCAGCTATTTGTCATGGGCCGGCATGCTGTTCGCCGCGGGGATCAGCATCACCCTGTTTTTCTTCTGTGTGTCCGAACCGTTGACCCACATGTTGCAGCCGCCGCAAGGCGAGGCCGGCACGGCGGACGCGGCGCGTCAGGCGATGCAGATTCTGTTTTTGCACTGGGGTTTGCATGGCTGGGGCGTGTTCGCCTTTGTCGGTATGGCGCTGGCCTATTTCGCCTATCGCCACAACCTGCCGCTGGCCCTGCGCTCGGCGCTGTATCCGCTGATCGGCAAGCGCATCAATGGCCCCATCGGCTACGCGGTGGATGGCTTCGGCATCATCGCCACGGTGTTCGGCCTTGGCGCCGACATGGGTTTTGGTGTGTTGCACCTCAATTCGGGCCTGGACTACCTTTTCGGCATCGCCCACACCCAGTGGGTTCAGGTCGGCCTGATCACCCTGATGATGGGCGCGGCGATCATCGTTGCGGTGTCGGGCGTCGACAAGGGCGTGCGGGTCATGTCCGACATCAACATGCTGCTGGCCTGCGCGCTGTTGCTGTTCGTGTTGTTCGCCGGGCCCACGCAGCACTTGCTCAACACCCTGATCCAGAACCTCGGCGATTACCTCGGCGCCTTGCCGATGAAGAGTTTCGACCTCTATGCCTACGATAAACCCAGCGACTGGCTGGGCGGCTGGACGGTGTTCTATTGGGCCTGGTGGATCGCATGGTCGCCGTTCGTGGGCTTGTTCATCGCGCGGATTTCCCGTGGCCGCACCATCCGCGAATTTGTCTTCGGTGTGCTGCTGATTCCGCTCGGCTTCACCCTGGCGTGGATGTCGATCTTCGGCAACAGCGCCATCGATCAAGTGCTCAACCACGGCATGAGTGCGCTCGGCATGTCGGCTATCGACAATCCGTCGATGACGCTCTACCTGCTGCTGGAAACCTACCCGTGGAGCAAAACCGTCATCGCGGTGACGGTGTTCATCAGCTTTGTGTTCTTTGTCACCTCCGCCGACTCCGGCACAGTGGTGCTGTCGACGTTGTCCGCCAAGGGCGGCAATCCCGATGAAGACGGGCCGAAATGGCTGCGGGTGTTCTGGGGCGCAATGACCGCACTGGTGACCAGCGCGCTGCTGTTTTCCGGCAGCATCGATGCGTTGAAGTCGGCGGTGGTCCTGACTTCGTTGCCGTTCTCGCTGATCTTGCTGTTGATGATGTGGGGCCTGCACAAGGCGTTTTATCTGGAGTCGCAGAAGCAGATTGCGCAGATGCATTCGTTGGCACCTGTGTCCGGGTCACGACGCGGCGGCTGGCGGCAACGCCTGAGCCAGGCCGTGCATTTCCCGTCGCGCGACGAGGTTTATCGCTTCCTCGATACGACGGTACGACCGGCCATTGAGGAAGTGTCGGCGGTGTTCCGCGAAAAGGGGCTGCACGTGGTCATGCACCCGGACCTGGCCCATGACAGCGTCAGCCTGGAAATCGGCCACGGCGATCAGCATCCGTTCGTTTATCAGGTGCAGATGCGTGGCTATTTCACGCCTTCGTTTGCCCGTGGCGGCATGGGTTCCAAGCAACTCAACAATCGCCGTTACTACCGGGCCGAAGTGCATCTGAGCGAGGGCAGCCAGGACTACGACCTGGTGGGCTACACCAAGGAACAAATCATCAACGACATCCTCGACCAGTACGAGCGGCACATGCAGTTCCTGCATCTGGTGCGTTGATCGCGGGCGGGGCGCCGGGGCATGTCAGCTCTCGGCGCTCAGCACCATGAACAACACCAGCGCCGCCACCGGGATACTGAACACCATCGTGCCGATCCCCAGTTCCGTACTCAACGACTGGCCGGCGGTCACCACGCCGATGGCGCCGTTGATCACTGTCAGCGCCAGCCACAGGATCACGAAACTGTAGGTGAGTGTCTGGCGGCTGAAGCCGAGTTTCTCGCCGATGAACAGCATCATCGCGAGCAGGACCAGGCCGAAGGTGATGATGATGGTGGTGTGCATGGCTTCTTCCGTCCTTGCGATCGTTATCGCGTCTTCGTTGCTTTGGCGACTGTGTTCCTGTCGACCCGGATCACGCAAGCCTGTCGCTGTTCTGTTCGATTGTGCGGGCAGAATGAATTTCTGTGAAACGTTTCAGCATTTAGTCGAATCCCGGGTTTTCTGGCGTTGATCCGGGCGTATGCTGGGCAACTGGCGAAGCAGTCGATACCAGATTCAAGACCGACAAGAGAGGATTCGATGACTTACACCGCTGCCGAAAACCGCTACGACTCCATCCCATACCGCCGCGTGGGTCGCAGTGGGTTGGTGCTGCCTGCGCTGTCGTTGGGCCTGTGGCACAACTTCGGCGACAGCACGCCGATCGATACCCAGCGCGCGTTGCTGCGCACGGCGTTCGATCTGGGGATCAACCATTTCGACCTGGCCAACAACTACGGCCCGCCCTATGGCAGTGCCGAAATCAACTTCGGCCGTTTGCTGCGTGAAGACTTCAAGCAGTACCGTGACGAGTTGATCATCTCCAGCAAGGCCGGTTGGGACATGTGGCCGGGGCCTTACGGTCAGGGCGGCGGTTCGCGCAAATACGTGCTGGCCAGCCTCGACCAGAGCCTGCAGCGCCTGGGCGTGGACTATGTCGACATCTTCTATTCCCACCGTTTCGACCCGGACACGCCACTGGAAGAAACCGCCAGTGCGCTGGCCACCGCGGTGCAGCAGGGCAAGGCGCTGTACATCGGCATTTCGTCTTATTCCGGGGTGAAAACCCGCGAAATGGCGGCCTTGCTCAAAGAGTGGAAAGTCCCGCTGCTGATCCACCAACCGGCCTACAACCTGCTCAATCGCTGGGTGGAAAAAGACCTGCTGGACACCACCGAGGAACTCGGCACGGGTGTGATTGCATTCACGCCGCTGGCGCAGGGATTGCTGACGGACAAGTACCTCAACGGCGTGCCGACGGATGCGCGGGTCAATCGTCCGGGGGGTGGTTCGTTGCAGGCATCGCACTTGTCCGAGGCCAACATCGCCCAGGTGCGCGCACTCAACGAAATCGCCAGGCGTCGTGGCCAGAGCCTGGCGCAACTGGCGCTGGCCTGGACCCTGCGTGATCCACGGGTCACTTCGGCATTGATTGGCGCGAGCCGGCCGGAGCAGATCATCGAGAACGTCGGGGCGTTGAAGAACCTGAGCTTCAGTGCAGAGGAACTGGCGGAGATTGATCGGTTTGCCCAGGAGGGCGGGATCAATCTTTGGGAGAAGCCTTCGATGGCTGAGTAAGAGTCAGGCGCCGGGTCTTCTGGTGCCTGTCCTGGCCTCATCGCGAGCAAGCTCGCTCCCACAGGTTGGTGGTCGACACAAATCCAATGTGGGAGCGAGCTTGCTCGCGATGAGGCCTGAACAGGCAATGAAAATGTCAGGGATTCACCGAAAAAAAGGCACATCCCCCAACACCGTCGCCCGCTGCATCACCCGCCGCGCCGGCCGGTAATCATCCACGGCGTAATGCTGGGTCACGCGGTTGTCCCAGAACGCAATGTCGTCCTGCTGCCAGCGCCAGCGAATGGTGAATTCCGGCCGCGTCGCGTGGGCAAACAGAAACTTCAGAATCGCCTCGCTTTCGGTTTCCGACAATTCGTTGATCTTCGAGGTGAAGCCTTCGTTGACGAACAGCGAACGCCGCCCGCTCACCGGGTGCGTGCGGATCACCGGGTGCGACAGGGGCGGATTCTTGCGCCGTGCTTCCTCCCACTGAGCCAACGCTTCGGGCGTGTTGCCATAGCGCTCCAGCGGGAACGAACGGGTGAAATCGTGGGTGGCGGTCAGGCCTTCGAGCAAGGTTTTCACCGGTGTCGACAGCGCCTCGTACGCGGCAATTCCGCTGGCCCACAAGGTGTCGCCGCCAAACTCCGGCAGCAGCTTGGCGCTGAGCACCGCGCCCATGGCCGGGGTCGGCAGGAAGGTCACGTCGGTGTGCCAGATCGCGTTATCGCGCACGTCAGTGACGGCGGTGTCGAGGATCAGCACTTGCGGCTGTTCCGGCACATTGGGGTAGATCGGGTGAATGTGCAGGTCGCCGAAATTCGCGGCGAATCGCGCCTGTTGCTGTGGCGTGATCGGCTGGTCGCGAAAGAACAGCACCTGATGCTTGAGCAGGGCCCGCTCGATGGCGTCGCGTTGTTCCGCGCTCAGTGGCTGGCTGATGTCGATGCCGCTGATCTGTGCACCGAGGGCAGAACTCAAAGGGACGATGGTCAACTGGCTCATGGGTGGTTCTCATTGATCCGGGGTGTCGAGCTTTTGTGGGAGCGAGCTTGCTCGCGATAGCGGACTGTCAGGCGACACAAGTGTTGAACGTGCAACCGCCATCGCGAGCAAGCTCGCTCCCACAGGGGTACTCACAGGGCAATTATTCAGTGGGCCTGGCCATGCCACGGCACCAATTTGCGTTGCAGGGCGCGAAGGCCCAACTCCATCGCAAAGGCGATCAGTGCGATCACCAGAATCCCCAGGACCACCACATCGGTGACCAGGAACTGCGCGGCCGATTGCACCATAAAGCCAAGACCGCTGGTGGCGGCGATCAATTCGGCGGCGACCAGGGTCGACCAGCCGACACCAAGACCAATGCGCACCCCGGTCAGAATGTCCGGCAAGGCACTCGGCAAGATCACGTGGCGAATTAACTGTGCGCGAGTGGCACCCAACGACTGCGCGGCACGCAATTTGGCCGGGTCGACCGTGCGCACGCCGGTGGCGGTGGCGATGGCAATCGGGGCGAAAATCGCCAGGTAAATCAGCAGCACTTTCGACAGTTCGCCGATGCCGCACCAGATCACGATCAGCGGCAGGTAGGCCAGTGGTGGAATGGGCCGGTAGAACTCGATCAGCGGGTCGAGCACGCCGCGGGCGATACGGTTGGCGCCGATGGCGATACCCACCGGCACGGCGGTGATAATCGCAAAGCCGAGGCCCAGGCCGATGCGGCTCAGACTCGCGCCGAGGTGCTGCCACAGGGTTGAGTCCATGTAACCCGAGGTCGCCAGCAGCCAGCCTTTTTGCAGCACGGCGGAGGGCGGCGGCAGGAACAGCGGCTCGATCAGACCGGTCGCGGTCACGGCCCACCAAATGACAATGAGCGCGGCCAGTGTCAGCACGCTGATCCAGCGAGTGCTCAAGCGGCGTCGTGCGGCAGGCACAGGAGTGCCTGGCTTTATCGCGACGACGGGAATTTCGTAACTGCTCATGCGCGCTCCTGCCGCTGGGCGGCGCTGCGTTGGGAGAACACTTTGGCGAGTACGTGTTCGCGGGTTTCGATAAAACGCGGATCGGATTTGATCGAGCGGGCCGACTCACCGGCGGCATAACGCTGACCGAAATCGAGGCTCAGGCGCTCGACGATTTGCCCCGGGTTCGGCGCCAACAGAATCAGGTCGGTGGCGAGGAACACGGCTTCTTCGATGTCGTGGGTAATCAGGAACACCGGCTTGGCGGTGCGCTGCCAGACTTGCAGCAACAGCTCCTGCATCTGCTCGCGGGTGAAGGCATCCAGGGCGCCGAAAGGTTCGTCCATCAACAACACGCGCGGGTCGGCGGCGAGCGCGCGGGCCAGGCCGACACGCTGCTTCTGGCCACCCGAGAGCTGCCAGATGCGGCGCTGGTCAAAGCCGGAAAGATCGACCAGGGCGAGCATTTCCCGGGCACGCGCTTCGCGTTTGTCCCGGGCAATACCGGCCAGCTCCAGGCCGAAGCCGACGTTGGCCAGTACGTCTTGCCAGGGCAGCAGCGCGTCGTCCTGGAACACCACGCCGCGCTCGGCGCTCGGGCCTTTGACGGGCACGCCGTCGAGGGTGATGCGCCCGGCGCTGGGTTCGACGAAACCGGCAATCAGGTTCAAGAGCGAAGTCTTGCCACTGCCGGACGGGCCAAGGGCGACCAGCAATTGCCGGGGCCCGAGGCTCAGGGATATATCCGCCAACACCGGTTCCGGGTTGCCGGGGTACTGTGCGCTGATGCGCTCCAGCTGTAGCAAAGCCATCGCAGTCAACTCCCGATCAATTGGTGATGAACTTGGCGCTGACGTACGGCGCGTAGTCCGGCAGCACGGCCTCGACCTTGCCTTGTTCCTTGAGGAACGCCGCGGTGTCGGTGATGGCTTTGGTGGTCGGCGCGCCGAGGGTGAGCACCTGATCGGCTGCCAGCGGGTAGACGTTGCCTTGCAGCAGCAGCGGAATATCGCTGGCCTTGGCGCCGGACAGTTTTACCAGCTTGTCGACGTTGCCCTGGTTGGCGAGCCAGGCCTGTGGGTCTTTGCGGTAGTCGGCGTAGGCGTCGAGGGTCACTTTGGCGAACGCGGTGACGATTTCCGGATGCTTCTCGGCGAAATCCTTGCGCACGATCCAGGCATCGAAGGTCGGGGCGCCGAACCTGGCCAGTTCACCGGAAGTGATCAGTACCTTGCCGTTTTCCTTGGCCACGCCGAGGGCTGGATCCCACACGTAGGTGGCGTCGATGTCACCGCGTTTCCAGGCGGCGATGATCGCCGGTGGCGCCAGGTTGAGAACGGTGACTTTCGAGGGATCGATGTTCCAGTGCTTCAGTGCAGCGAGCAGGCTGTAGTGGCCGGTGGATACAAACGGCACGGCGATTTTCTTGCCGATCAGGTCTTGCGGGGACTTGATCCCGGAGCCGTCGCGGGCGACCAAGGCTTCGGCGGCGCCGATCTGGGTGGCGATGAGGAAAGTTTCCACCGGGACTTTGCGAGTGATGGCAGCGGTCAGAGGGCTGGAACCGAGGTAGCCGATCTGCACGTCGCCGGAGGCGATGGCGGCGATGATATCGGCACCGTTGTCGAATTTGCGCCAGCTGATATCGGCCTTGGTGGCCTTTTCGTAAGCGCCGTCGGCCTGGGCGACTTTCGCCGGGTCAACGGTGGTCTGGTAGGCGACGGTGACGTCGGCCGCCTGGGCAAAGAAACTCGCGGTAGCCAGGGTTGCGGCCGCCAGCAAGCGTAGAGGGAAAGTCAGTTTCATCAGAAAGCTCCTTGTCAGGCGACCGAATGTCGGCGTGAGAAAGAGACTAAATGATCTAAGAATTAGAAAATAAATAACTTTTTAGTATTAGCTTATGAGAGGAAAACTTGAGAAGCGACCTCTACGCGGTCATCGCGAGCAAGCTCGCTCCCACAGTGGATCTTCGGTGTGAGCACAAATCGTGCAAACACCACTGAACCCTGTGGGAGCGAGCTTGCTCCGGGCGGCGTTCCGACGATAAGGTCCGAAGGACCTTCAGTTGCTGATTGCCAGAATGCTCGCCTGGTAAGCCCCGACAAACACATCGAAATCACCGACTTCGTTCTGTTCCAGCTCAGCCTGTTGAGCCAGCGATGAACGCGCCCGCTCTTCAAACTGCGCTTGTTCCTCAGCCGCCAACGGCTCGCGGCGGAAGAACTCGGCATGCGCCTGGCTTTGGCGCAACGAGAACTGGGCAAAGCTCTCCTTGTGCTCGGCCATGGCCGCCAATACCTGGGCCGACGGCGTCAGGGACGGGTCCCGGACTTTGGCCATCTGGGCGTCCAGCGCCTTGCTGTGGGCATCGCCGCCATGGCTCTGGTCGAGCATCGCTGCCAGCGGAGCGATTTTTTCCAGCAGCTCACCGGCCCATTCCTTCAGATCAACCGGCTGACCGTCACGTTGCAGTTGCAGGCCTGGACGACGACCTTCCTTGACCACGCTGAGGAAGTTCGAGGTCGCGTTGCCGCAGCTGGTGTTGGTCAGCAGCGGGCTGTCGTTGAGCGCGCAGTACAGCAGGAACGCATCGAGGAAGCGCGACTCGGTAAGGTCGATGCCCATCGGCAGGAAGGGGTTGATGTCCAGGCAGCGCACTTCGACGTACTGGATGCCCCGGGCCATCAGCGCCTGGATCGGCCGCTCGCCGGTATAGGTCACGCGTTTCGGACGGATGTTGGAGTAGTACTCGTTTTCGATCTGCAGGATGTTGGTGTTGAGCTGCACCCACTCACCATCCTGGTGGGTGCCGACTTCGACGTACGGCGCATACGGCGTGGCCACCGCTTTGCGCAGGCTGTCGGTGTAGCTGGCCAGATCGTTGTAGCACGGCGTCAGGCCGGCCTGGGCGTTGCTCTGGTAACCCAGGTCGCTCATGCGCAGGCTGGTGGCGTACGGCAGGTACAACGTGTGCGGGTCCAGCTGTTCCAACTGGTGCGAACGACCGCGCAGGAAGCCGGCATCCAGCGCTGGCGACGCACCGAACAGGTACATCAGCAGCCAGCTGTAGCGGCGGAAGTTGCGGATCAGCGCGATGTAGGACGACGACTGGAAATCGCGGTCGCTGCCGACAAAGCCTTCGGCCTGCCTGAGCAGCGGCCAGAGTTTTTCCGGCAGGGAAAAGTTGTAGTGGATGCCGGCAATGCATTGCATGGTCTTGCCGTAACGCAGGGCCAGGCCCTTGCGGTACACGTACTTGAGCTGCCCGATGTTGGACGTGCCGTAATAGGCGATCGGGATGTCTTCCTCGGCCGGCAACGGGCACGGCATCGATGGGCTCCACAGGTACTCGTTGCCGAGCTTGCTGTAGGCAAAACGGTGAATGCTGTCCAGGCTCGCCAAGGTGTCCGCCGGGTCTGGCAGGGCTGGCGTGATGAACTCCAGCAGCGACTCGGAGTAGTCGGTGGTGATCTGTTCGTTGGTCAGCGCGGAACCCAATTCTTCCGGGTGCGGCGTTTGCGCCAGGCGACCTTCGCCGGTCACGCGCAGGCATTCACGTTCGATGCCGTGAAGGCACTGTTCGAGCAGAGAGAGGTTAGCGCGCTCGCCGAGCAGGGCCAGGCGGCGGTTGAGAAGTTCGCTCAAGTTGGATTCCTTCACGCGTCAGTCGCCCCAATATGGGGGTGGGCAAGACGGTCTACAAGGGTGAAGTTAAAACTGGCGTTTTCGCCTGGTTTTTGAGCCTGACAGGCCATATGCCGATTTTCAAGAACTGCACGTTCCCTGTGGGAGCGGGCTTGCCCGCGATGAGGGAGTGTCAGTCACCATTTATGTGGTCTGACACACCGCCATCGCGGGCAAGCCCGCTCCCACAAGTTGCTTTGCGCTGAAATTAACTCAAATTGATGACGACTAGCTACAGGACAGCGAACGTGCCTTGTGCTTTTGCGACCAGTTTGTCGCCCTGCATCACATCGGCTTCGACAACCAAGGTGCGGCGACCCGGATGGATCACCCGCGCCGTGCACATCACCTCGCCGTCAGAGACGGCGCGGATGTAGTTGATCTTGCACTCGATGGTCGCGCTCTGCTGGTCAAAGCCGTGGGTGCTGGAGCAGGCCAGCCCCATGGCAATGTCCACCAGGCTGAACAAGGCCCCGCCGTGGAGCTTGCCGCCGCGATTGCGCAGTTCGGGCTCCAGTGCCAGGGCGACTTGCGCCACCCCGGTTTCCAGACTGTGCAAGCGGCAGCCCAGCAGCTTGAAAAACGCGCTTTCGGTCAGCCCGGCGGGAATGTCCATCAGCGTTTCTTCAACTGCTTGGCATTGGCGAACAGCGAAGCCATGGCGTTGTTGCTCGGTGCTGCTGCCGTGGTTTCCTTGCGCGGTGCAGTGTTCTGGGATTGGCGGGGCGCCGACCCCGGACGCGCGCCGCGAGCGCCGTCGATTTTCTCGCCCGGGGTGTCGCTCATGCGCATCGACAGGCCAACGCGTTTGCGCGGGATGTCGACTTCCATGACCTTCACTTTCACCACGTCACCGGCCTTCACCGCTTCGCGCGGATCCTTGATGAACTTCTCCGAAAGCGCAGAGATATGCACCAAACCGTCTTGATGCACGCCGATATCGACGAAAGCACCGAAGTTGGTCACGTTGGTCACCACGCCTTCGAGGATCATGCCCAGTTGCAGGTCCTTGAGGTCTTCGACGCCTTCCTGGAACTCGGCGGTCTTGAACTCGGGGCGCGGGTCGCGGCCGGGCTTGTCCAGTTCCTGCAGGATGTCGGTGACCGTTGGCAGACCGAAGGTTTCGTCGGTGAATTTTTTCGGGTCCAGGCGCTTGAGGAAACCGCTGTCGCCGATCAGTGAGCGAATGTCGCGGTCGGTCTCGGCGGCGATGCGTTGTACCAGCGGATAGGCTTCCGGGTGTACCGCGGAGGCGTCCAGCGGGTTGTCGCCGTTCATCACGCGCAGGAATCCGGCAGCCTGTTCGAAGGTTTTTTCACCCAGGCGCGCGACTTTCTTCAGCGCTGCGCGGGTCTTGAACGCACCGTGCTCGTCGCGGTGGCTGACGATGTTCTGCGCCAGGGTCGCGTTGAGACCGGAAATCCGCGCCAGCAATGCCACGGAAGCGGTGTTCACGTCGACGCCGACGGCGTTCACGCAGTCCTCGACCACTGCATCCAGGCCACGGGCCAGTTTCAGCTGCGACACGTCGTGCTGGTATTGGCCGACGCCGATGGATTTCGGATCGATCTTCACCAGCTCGGCCAACGGGTCTTGCAGGCGGCGGGCAATCGACACGGCGCCACGGATCGACACGTCGAGGTCCGGGAATTCCTTGGAAGCCAGCTCCGACGCCGAGTAAACCGATGCACCGGCCTCGGAGACCATGACCTTGGTCATCTTCATCGCTGGATATTTTTTGATCAGCTCGGCGGCCAGCTTATCGGTCTCGCGGCTGGCGGTACCGTTGCCGATGGCGATCAGGTCCACCGAGTGCTTGGCGCACAGGGCCGCGAGTACGGCGATGGTCTGGTCCCACTTGTTGTGCGGCACGTGCGGGTAAACCGTGGCGTGATCCAGCAGCTTGCCAGTGGAATCAACCACCGCCACCTTGCAGCCGGTGCGCAGGCCAGGGTCGAGACCCAGCGTGGCGCGCGGGCCGGCCGGGGCCGACAGCAGCAGGTCGTGCAGGTTGTGGGCGAACACGTTGATCGCTTCGGTTTCCGCGCCATCGCGCAGTTCGCCCAGCAGGTCGGTTTCCAGATGGGTGTAGAGCTTGACCTTCCAGGTCCAGCGCACCACTTCGCCCAGCCATTTGTCGGCGGCGCGGTTCTGGTTCTGGATGCCGACATGCTGGCCGATCATGCCTTCGCACGGGTGCATGGTGCCCGGCAGTTCGTCGCCGACTTTCAGCGCGGAGCTGAGGATGCCTTCGTTGCGGCCACGGAAAATCGCCAGCGCGCGGTGCGACGGCATGCTTTTGAGCGGTTCGTCGTGTTCGAAGTAGTCGCGGAACTTGGCGCCTTCCTCCTCCTTGCCGGCAATCACACGGGCACTGAGGGTGGCTTCCTGCTTGAGGTAGTTGCGCAGCTTGTCCAGCAGGCCGGCGTCTTCGGCGAAGCGCTCCATGAGGATGTACTTGGCGCCTTCGAGGGCTGCCTTCACATCGGCCACGCCTTTTTCGGCGTCGAGGAAACGTGCGGCTTCGGTTTCCGGGCTCAGGGACGGGTCGTTGAACAAGCCGTCGGCCAGTTCGCCGAGGCCGGCTTCCAGGGCGATCTGGCCCTTGGTGCGGCGCTTCTGCTTGTACGGCAGGTACAAGTCTTCGAGACGGGTCTTGGTGTCGGCGAGCTTGATGTCGCGTTCAAGTTGCGGCGTCAGCTTGCCTTGCTCTTCGATGCTGGCAAGGATGCTGATGCGCCGTTCGTCGAGTTCTCGCAGGTAGCGCAGGCGCTCTTCCAGATGACGCAATTGCGTATCGTCGAGGCTGCCGGTCACTTCTTTCCGGTAACGGGCGATGAAGGGAACGGTAGAGCCTTCATCGAGTAGCGCGACGGCCGCTTCGACCTGTTGTGGGCGTACACCGAGTTCCTCGGCGATGCGGCTGTTGATGCTGTCCATAAAACCACCTGACAAATTGTGAAAGCAGGCTCGCAGGCTCAAGGATAAGGGCTCGGCGAGTCTGGTTGAGCGGCCTGGCCTGCGCCGCTACCTGGATCAAAAGATATCCCGTTGACCCGTGAAATCGAACAATTACTGCCGACGCCATGAAAATAAATGGCGTCTGCCTGTAGTACCTGTCTGATGTTGCCTGACACAAAAGGCCGCGCATTATAACCAGCGTTCTGTCGTTCGGGGGCATCACGGGTTGCGGGTGCAATGGCCGGTTTTCTGGCACTAAAGGAAAAATCTGCTAACAATGCACACGGTGCGTATAACGGCAGCTACGCCATAATGCGCGCCGAGATCAAAGGAGCATCCAATGAGCAGCACTGCACAAACTGCTGAAGGCGAGAAAATTCTTATCGTTGACGACGATCCTGGGCTGAGCAGCCTGCTGGAACGTTTTTTCGTCAGCAAGGGCTACCGCGCCCGCGCCGTACCGAACACCGAGCAAATGGATCGCCTGCTGGCGCGCGAAGTGTTCAACCTGGTCGTCCTCGACCTGATGTTGCCCGGTGAAGACGGCCTGACCGCCTGCCGCCGCCTGCGCAACGCGAACAACCAGATTCCAATCATCATGCTCACCGCCAAGGGCGACGAGCTGAGCCGCATCAAGGGCCTGGAACTGGGCGCCGACGATTACCTGGCCAAGCCGTTCAACCCGGATGAGCTGATGGCTCGCGTCAAGGCGGTACTGCGTCGCCAGTCGGCCCCGGTGCCAGGCGCCCCGGGCAGCGAAGACGAAAGCGTGACCTTCGGTGACTACGAGTTGTCCCTGGCCACCCGCGAGCTCAAGCGTGGCGAAGAAGTGCACATGCTCACCACCGGCGAGTTCGCTGTGCTCAAGGCCCTGGTGATGAACGCGCGTCAGCCGCTGACCCGCGACAAACTGATGAACCTGGCCCGTGGCCGCGAGTGGGATGCCCTGGAGCGTTCCATCGACGTGCAGATCTCCCGTCTGCGCCGGATGATCGAGCCCGATCCTTCCAAACCGCGTTATATCCAGACAGTCTGGGGCGTGGGTTACGTGTTTGTACCGGATGGTACCGCCACCAAGTGATTGGCGATTTGTAGGAGCGGGTCGTGCGGACACCGGATCAATCGATCCTGTCCGCAGACTCGCAAACCGCAATATGCGAGCATCGCTCTCTCCTGCAAGTGTTTAACGGTTATCCATGAAAACCCCCGTTTGGTTCCCCCAGAGCTTCTTCTCCCGCACCCTTTGGCTGGTGCTCATCGTCGTTCTCTTCTCCAAGGCGCTGACCCTGGTTTATCTGCTGATGAACGAAGATGTGCTGGTGGACCGCCAGTACAGCCACGGTGTCGCCCTGGTACTGCGCGCCTACTGGGCGGCTGATGAAGAGAACCGCGCCAAGATCGCCGATAGTGCACCCCTGATTCGGGTAGTGGGCGCCGGTGTCCCGGAAGGCGAGCAACATTGGCCTTACAGTGAGATTTACCAGCGACAGATGCAGACCGAGCTGGGGCCGGACACCGAAGTGCGACTACGCATGCATTCTCCCCCGGCATTGTGGGTTCGTGCGCCGAGCCTGGGTGAAGGTTGGCTGAAAGTGCCGTTGTATCCGCACCCGTTGCGTGGCCAGAAAATCTGGAATGTGCTCGGCTGGTTCCTTGCTATCGGTCTGCTGTCCACGGCGTCTGCGTGGATCTTCGTCAGCCAGCTCAATCAACCGTTGAAACGTCTGGTGTATGCCGCGCGGCAACTGGGCCAGGGACGCAGTGTGCGCCTGCCGATCAGCGATACGCCGAGTGAGATGACCGAGGTTTACCGCGCCTTCAACCAGATGGCCGAAGACGTCGAGCAGGCAGGTCGCGAGCGTGAGCTGATGCTGGCCGGGGTTTCCCATGATTTGCGCACGCCCTTGACCCGCTTGCGTCTGTCTCTGGAGTTGATGGGCGATCGCACCGACCTGACCGACGACATGGTGCGCGATATCGAAGACATGGACGCGATTCTCGATCAGTTCCTGGCGTTCATTCGTGACGGGCGCGACGAGTCGGTGGAGGAGGTAGACCTGAGCGACCTGGTCCGCGAAGTCGCTGCGCCGTATAACCAGACCGAAGAAAAAGTGCGGCTGCGCCTGGAGCCGATTCAGCCGTTTCCGTTGCGTCGTGTGTCGATGAAACGACTGCTGAACAACCTGATCGGCAATGCGCTGCATCATGCCGGCAGCGGCGTGGAGGTGGCGGCATACGTGTCCGGGGACACCAGCGCGCCGTATGTGGTGCTGAGCGTCATGGACCGTGGTGCCGGGATCGATCCGTCGGAACTGGAAGCGATCTTCAACCCGTTCACCCGTGGTGATCGTGCCCGGGGCGGCAAGGGCACCGGGTTGGGGCTGGCGATCGTGAAGCGGATTGCTTCGATGCATGGCGGGAATGTTGAACTGCGTAACCGCTCGGGCGGTGGACTGGAAGCGCGGGTGCGCTTGCCGTTGGGGTTGATGTTGCCGCGGGATGCGGTTTAAGGGCTGAAAAGATCGCAGCCTGCGGCAGCTCCTACATGGGAATGCGTACCCTGTAGGAGCTGCCGCAGGCTGCGATCTTTTGCTTTTACCCCTTGCCTTTGGTCCGGGTCATATTCGGCCCGCCATTCTTCTCCAGATGCTCAATGATGATCCCCGCGACATTCTTGCCAGTGGTGGTCTCGATCCCTTCCAACCCTGGTGACGAGTTCACTTCCATCACCAGCGGCCCGTGATTGGAGCGCAGGATGTCCACACCCGCCACCGCCAGCCCCATGACCTTGGCTGCACGCAACGCCGTCATGCGCTCTTCCGGCGTGATCTTGATCAGGCTCGCGCTGCCGCCGCGATGCAGGTTGGAGCGAAACTCGCCGGGTTTGGCCTGGCGCTTCATCGCCGCAATCACCTTGTCCCCGACGACGAAGCAGCGAATGTCTGCACCACCGGCTTCCTTGATGTACTCCTGAACCATGATGTTCTGCTTGAGGCCCATGAACGCCTCGATCACCGATTCAGCGGCAGTCGCGGTTTCGCACAGCACCACGCCGATGCCTTGGGTGCCTTCCAGCACCTTGATCACCAGCGGCGCGCCGTTGACCATTTCGATCAGGTCGGGGATGTCATCGGGGGAGTGGGCAAACCCGGTCACCGGCAAGCCGATCCCGCGACGGGACAGCAATTGCAGCGAACGCAGCTTGTCCCGCGAGCGGGCAATGGCTACCGATTCGTTGAGCGGGAACACCCCCATCATTTCGAACTGGCGCAGCACGGCGCAGCCATAAAAGGTCACGGACGCTCCGATCCGTGGAATCACCGCATCGAAACCTTCCAGCGGCTTGCCGCGGTAGTGGATCTGCGGCTTGTGGCTGGCTATGTTCATGTAGGCGCGCAGGGTGTCGACCACCACCATTTCATGGCCGCGTTCAGTACCGGCTTCAACCAGGCGGCGGGTGGAATACAGACGCGGGTTCCGCGACAGCACAGCGATCTTCATGCAACACCTGTGGAGGAGGTAGATACCGGGAACACCGGCTTGTCTTGTACATACTTGATGCCCGGGTTGACCACCAACTGGCCGTGGATCAGGGCTTTGGAGCCGAGCAGCAGGCGATAACGCATGGATTTGCGGCAGGCGAGCGTGAACTCCACCCGCCAGACCCGATCACCGAGGGCCAGGGTGGTGCTGATCACGTATCGCACCTGCGCGTGACCGTTTGAGCTTTTAATGGTTTTCATCGTCACCAACGGTGCTTCGCAGCGTCGGTGGCGCAGTTGTACGACGGAGCCCAGGTGGGCGGTAAAACGCACCCACTGCTCACCATCGCGCTCGAACAGCTCGATGTCGGTGGCGTGGAGGCTTGAGGTGCTGGCACCGGTGTCGATTTTTGCCCGAAGGCCGGCGACTCCCAAATCCGGGAGCGCCACCCACTCGCGCAGACCGACAACGGTCAAATGGTCAAATGTCTTCAAAAGTGCTCAACCGGTAGAAACCGCTCGGGCCGCATGCGGCCGGATTCGCGGTATTCACGCAGAATAATGATTAAAAGGCGACAGATATCTACGGCCCGGATTTCCAGCCTCCCAAGGAGGTTATGGAATGTCGGTATTGTAATCCGAGCCGGTGAAATTCTTGGTACGTCAGAAACGGTAGTACAGTTCACCAATATTTCAGAATGAGGAAATTCCATGGCACAAAAAAACGAAGAGGACGACAAAGTCCGCCTCGATAAGTGGTTGTGGGCTGCACGATTCTACAAGACCCGCGCCCTGGCCAAGGCGGCGATTGAAAGCGGTAAGGTGCATTGCCGAGGCGAACGCTGCAAGCCGGGTAAAGAGCCACGGGTCGGCGACGAGTTTGTGATCCGCACCGGTTTCGAGGAGCGCACGGTGGTGGTCCAGGCGTTGTCGATCGTGCGCCGTGGTGCACCGGAGGCACAGATGCTCTACGCCGAAACGGAAGCCAGCATCGCCAAGCGCGAAAACGCCGCCGCCGAGCGCAAGGCAGGCGCCCTGGGCGTGAGCACCGATGGCAAGCCGAGCAAGAAGCAGCGGCGGGACCTGTTCAAGTTTCGTGGCAGCAGCAACGATGGCTAAAAGATCGCAGCCTACGGCAGCTCCTACATGGGTTTGCGCGGATCCCTGTAGGAGCTGCCGAAGGCTGCGATCTTTTCAAGGGCTCTTGCAATTGCCCCGGTCAGCAACCATATCGTGGGATTCGCCAGCGGCACATCGAGCGGTTGAACAGCCACTCGTCGAAAATCACCACAGCCTCTGATCCATAGGCCATAACCAAAAGGCCGGTAGCATCAGCGGGCAAGGATTGCGCATCGCCCCCTTGCTTGGAGCAAACCGCGGATTGCTCCTAAAATGCCGGACATGACTGAGCTTGCGCACCCAACGGTGCCTGCCAACGCGCGATTTTCACCGTTGTAACCCATTGCTACCCATTCAGATACCCAGACTAATGACTGACCTACCGGATAACGACTTCACCCAACGCTTCATCTTCGATGACAGCGACACCCGTGGCGAGCTGGTCTCGCTGGAGCTCAGCTACGCCGAAGTCCTGGCCAAACACGCCTACCCGGAGCCGGTCGCGCAACTGCTCGGCGAGCTGATGGCGGCTGCATCGTTGCTGGTCGGCGCGATGAAGTTCGATGGCTTGCTGATTCTGCAAGCCCGTTCCGAAGGCCCGATCCCGCTGCTGATGATCGAGTGCTCCAGCGAGCGCGAGATCCGTGGCCTGGCCCGTTACGAAGCGGACCGTATCGCACCTGACGCGACCCTGGCCGATCTGATGCCGGACGGCGTACTTGCATTGACCATCGACCCGACTCAGGGCCAGCGTTACCAGGGCATCGTCGACCTCGACGGTGCCACCCTGTCGGAATGCTTCACCAACTATTTCGTCATGTCCCAGCAAGTCGGCACGCGTTTCTGGCTGTACGCCGACGGCCGTCGCGCCCGTGGCCTGTTGCTGCAACAGCTGCCTGCCGACCGTTTGAAGGACGAAGACGAGCGCGCCGCCAGCTGGCAGCACCTCACCACCCTGGGCGGCACGCTGACCGCCGATGAACTGCTGGGCCTGGACAACGAAACCGTGTTGCATCGCCTGTACCACGACGAGCAGGTGCGTCTGTTCGATGTACAGAAGTTGCGCTTCCGTTGCAGCTGCTCGCGCGAACGTTCGGCCAATGCGCTGGTCAGTCTGGGTGTGGAAGATGCGCAGCAATTGGTGGTCGAGCACGGTGGCAACATCGAAATCGATTGCCAGTTCTGTAACCAGCGCTACCTGTTCGATGCCGCCGATGTCACCCAATTGTTCGCCGGCGCGGGTGTCGAGACGCCGTCAGATACCCGTCACTAAAACGGTTCAGCGCAGGTAAATTCACTGGCTACCGCCGGATTAACGCCGTTACGACAGGAGGGGCCTACTTTTTTTGGGCTTTTCTGGCATAATCCGGCCCACTTTTTTCGCGGTAGTAGTGCACGACTTTCTACTACAAAAACGTTTGGAGCACTCGGCCACTGGCCGACGGGGAACCTCATGACGCAAGCCAACAATGCCGTGTACACCGATCTGAGTGTTGATGATCTGGTTAAAGAAGCCCTCAATCGCGGTGAAGGCGAGCTTGCCGATACCGGCGCACTGGTTGTTCGTACCGGTCACCGTACCGGCCGTTCACCAGTCGATCGTTTCATCGTTGATGAGCCGAGCACCACGGGCGCCATCGCCTGGGGCCCGATCAACCGCAAGTTCCCGGCCGACAAGTTCGACGCCCTGTGGGACCGTGTTGAAGCTTTCAACAACGCGCAAGAGCATTTCGTTTCCCACGTGCATGTAGGTGCGGCTTCCGAGCACTACCTGGCCGTGAAGATGACCACCCAGACTGCCTGGCAGAACCTGTTCGGCCGTTGCCTGTTCATCAACCCGGCTCAGTACAACCCGGCGGGTCGTGACGAGTGGCAGGTCCTCAACGTTGCCAACTTCGAGTGCGTGCCAGAGCGTGACGGCACCAACTCCGACGGCTGCGTGATCATCAACTTCGCACAGAAGAAAGTGCTGATCGCCGGCATGCGTTACGCCGGTGAGATGAAGAAAGCCATGTTCTCGGTGCAGAACTTCCTGCTGCCGGCTGCCGACGTACTGCCAATGCACTGCGCCGCCAACATCGGCGAAGAAGGCGACGTGACCCTGTTCTTCGGTCTGTCCGGCACTGGCAAGACCACCCTGTCCGCCGACGAAAGCCGTTACCTGATCGGTGACGACGAACACGGCTGGGGCGAAGGCGTGGTGTTCAACATCGAAGGCGGTTGCTATGCCAAGTGCATCGACCTGTCCGAGAAGAACGAGCCGGTTATCTGGAAAGCCATCAAGCACGGCGCGGTATTGGAAAACGTCGTTATCGACGACGCCAAGCACGCCGACTACGCCGATGTCAGCCTGACCCAGAACAGCCGCGCCGCCTACCCGCTGGAGCACGTTGCCAAGCGTTCCGAGAAGAACCTCGGTGGCGAGCCGAATGCTGTGATCTTCCTGACCTGCGACCTGACCGGCGTGCTGCCGCCAGTGTCGATCCTCAACGAAGAACAAGCGGCCTACCACTTCCTGTCCGGCTACACCGCGCTGGTGGGCTCGACTGAAATGGGTTCGGGCAGCGGCATCAAGTCGACCTTCTCCACCTGCTTCGGCGCACCGTTCTTCCCGCGTCCGGCTGGCGAATACGCTGAGCTGCTGATCAAGCGCATCCGCGGCTTCGGCTCCAAGGTCTACCTGGTCAACACCGGCTGGACCGGCGGTGGCTACGGCGTCGGCAAACGCTTCAACATCCCGACCACCCGTGCCGTGATCGCAGCGATCCAGAGCGGCGCGCTGATCGGTACCGAGACCGAGCACCTGGACACCATCAACCTCGACGTGCCAGTGGCCGTACCGGGCGTTGAGACTGGCCTGCTGAACCCACGCAACACCTGGGCCGACAAAGCCGCCTACGACGAAGCCGCCAAAGCATTGGCCGGCCTGTTCATCGAGAACTTCAAGAAGTTCGAAGTGAGCGACGCGATCAAGGCTGCGGGTCCAAAGATTTAACTTGGCTGTCTAGTATTGCTCCGCAAAGGGGCAAACAATTAAAAAACGCTCAATGCATCATTGAGCGTTTTTTTATGTCTGAATTATTAATGTCTTATTCGCTCTCTGGTAGGGCGCTTATTACATTTTGAACCTTCCATAATCGCCATCTGATCTTGTTTGCTGTTAGAACTTACAGTAGACGCTGATCTGTGTTTACGTCTCTAATTTTATGGTCACCCATTTTCTGGGTGGCGTAAAAATGGAGATAACATAATGACGGATTTAATGAAGCGTCCCGGTGAGCTTGATCAAAGTTATGGTGAAAAGGGTATTTGCAATCTTCAGATAGACGGATATTTAAACGCTATGGCGGAAGGGAGGAACGGGTATCAACATTTTGTTTATGTCGCCGGCACGACTCGAGTAAGGGCTGGGGAGTTGAAGAAGTACTTTTTAGCACGCCTTACAGAGGGTGGTAAGCTTGATGCATCTTTTGGGGGGGTGTAATTACCGGTGAATTCTCACCTGGTTTTGATTCGCAAGTATTCAGTGTAGCAGTGCAAAAGAATGGAAAAATTGTAATCTCGGGAGATTTTGACTATCGGTCAGCAGCGTTAGCAAGGTTCAATATGGATGGAAGTCTTGATGAAGCCTTTGGGGAAAATGGGGTGAAAATTCTTGATCCTTCTAAAGATCATGAAGCTGATAAGGAAGAATTCATACCTGAAAGCAGTGTCAGGTCATCAGGCGCCTTCGGTCAATCGAACATGGTTTTGTTGGCGGATGGCAAGATTTTGCTGGTCCATACTAATCGAAGGGGGAATCGGCATCAGCTTATTTGCCTTACAGCCAATGGAGATCTCGACCTCAGTTTTCAAGGGAAAGGTTTCATAGATATTACTGCGCCTGAACCTTGGCGAATGATGCGAGTTACGGGGTTAGGTATCCAGGAAACGATGGGGGGTGAAAAACTTATTGTGTCTGGTTATTGCACCAAGTTGACTGAAGATGGCCAAGATACTATTTCAGCTGGAATTTTTGCGCGTTACGATATGAGTGGCTTCAAGGACGAGAGCTTTAAAGGAAAAGGGTTTTTTGTACTTGAGCACATCAAAGAGTTAGAGATTTTGGGGGTCACTATTCTTCCAGCTGGGAAAATTTATGGCTTTGGAAGAACGCCTCCACCTCATTTCGGCGGTGGTACTCTATCAAATGCAGTAATAGTACGGCTTGGAGAAGATGGCAGTCCTGAAATCTATAAAGTTATTGCAAAACAAAATGAGCTTGAATTTTATTCAGGTGCGGTGCAAAAAAAAGATAATAAAATAGTTGTGGCTGGAACTTGGTATAGCCCGCGCGGGGAGCTGGGGGTTGTGGGTCGCTATCATGAAGATGGCACGCCGGATGTCGAATTTGGTCATGAATCGTCGTTAGACGGAATAATCTGGTTCCCCGATGTCGGTTATGGGCGGTGTGCCAGGATCCAAGAGAATGGATTAATTCTCGTTAGCGGCGCTGTTAATTATCAAGGTCATTCTAGTGCGGCAGTCCTGCGTTACATGAGTTGATGATTCATGATGTTTAACTCTTGGTCATTACACGTCGAATTAAGTATCGATAAGTAGTGAGGGCAATATTCTTTGCTTTTCGCCAAAGTTGTTCGACCTTTGCACTGACGATACGGGTTGGTTTGGTATCCCGCAGTTGCGCTCCATCTCATCGGCGCGACACATTTTTTATTGTGGCGCCGTGCCGCCCCTCGGGGCGGCCTTTTTCGTGCGCGTCGTTTCAGGTTTTCAGATTCAGGACAAACGCCCCGACCAACACCAGCACAAGCCCCAGCGCCTGACCGAAATAAACGGCGCGTTTGAACCCCACCGCGCGGGCATTGAGCCCCACCAGAAAATCCGTGCCGCCCCACAGCAAGGCGGCCAACAACCCCCATCAACACGTCCCCGCGATTTCCTTATCGTTATGCGCCGTGGACGTTACAAGCCTTCCAGCGCCTGCGTGTCCCAGTGTTGGGCCTTGATGGCCCGGTAGAGCATGCCAATGGTCAATGGCACTTTGTCGCCGCGACCCTTGGCTTTGCGCTTGAGAAATACATCGTAGCCGTCGGGCTGGAAATAGCGATAGCTGTCGAAATCCACGAACTCGATGGCGAAGTGGTTTTCCAGGGTTTCGATCAAATGCTGTGCATCGGCACCGTTGCAGCCCAGGTCGAAGTTGATCGAGGTGCTGAGGCTGATGGTTTTGCGCTCGGGCAGGCCGAGTTCTTCGTGCAGCAACTGCATGAGCAGTTGCATGACGTGGTCGTCCGGGAAGTTGGGGGCGAGGTTCATTGCGGGTTGTCCGGTTGGGCTTGGGCGGATCTTATGGGTTGCCGATCGCGAGAGGAAGGAGCGACTGACTTGATCGTTCCTGGGCGCAATGTTTCAGGTCGCGGGGAAGGCTGACGTTCATCCCGCAGGATCTCGTTCATCTGTTGCACGCTTTCCATTAGCTCATTAAAAAACTTGCTCATGGTTCCTCCTGCGCTCGATGACGGCTTTCCATGCTTTTTGTCCGTTGGATCAGATTTTGTTGTTTTGATCGTTCCCATGCAGAACATGGGAACTGATCTTCACGCAACGTCAGACCGGAGCTTTCCAGTTGAGCATTCGTTGCTGGGCGACTTTGAGCAGGTCGCAGCCGTCCTGGGTCAGGAGGTAGAGGGCGTGGGTGATGTGGGGGATGTCTTCGAGGTCGCCGTGTTTGAAGCATTGGCAGTACAGGGTTTGCAGCAGCTCGCTGGAGGCCCGGATGCGTTGGAGGGCGGCTTCGAGGATGTCTTGGGGGTTGGCCTCTGTATCGATGATCAGGGGCTGGGAATCGGTGAGATTGGTGTGGAGTGGGAGATAGCGTTCGTTGGTGAACGGGTTCCATTTGTTCATTTTATGTATTCTCAAATGCTTTGGATGAAACCACCGCCATCGTGACCAAGCGATGGGAGGCGGACTGTGTTCGGGTTGGTCAACCGGGAGAACACACAAAACCGGCACGCTCGAAGGCGTCCCAAACACAGCCACCATAAAGCGTGCAGACACTTGAGTGCCGGCAGCATACAACGGACGCGTTTATGTGTTCCATTCGGGTGACCAAGCCCGAGTCGCTGATTTGGCAGCGACAGCCCGGACTATAGGATTGAGTGACTGGTCATCGATAGCCGACAAGGTGTCTTGTTTTGTAGGACCTTGCCGAAGCTTTGATAGGGCGTTGCTGACGGGCTTATCTCTTGCGCAATTTTTCGCGTTTGATTGCCATCAAGCGTTTGGCTTCTTCATTTGGAATGCAGGGACGGGAATCGTCTAGGCCGGCTTGTACTTGGGCTTTGAACCATGCGTCGTAGGCTGCTTGTACGAGCGGTTCTTGGGTATCGGGTATTTTGTTTTTCATCTGGCTCACCGCGTTATCGTTTTTCGCGAGCAAGCCCGCTCCCACAGGGAGTTGTGGTGGAACTAGCAACGTGTTTCGGCAAGCGTTGCCGGGCGATGTCGAGCAGGTCGTTGCCGTCCTGGGTCAGCAAGTACAGGGCGCTGACGATATTGGGGATGTCGCTCGCTTCGGCCTGTTTGAAACAGGTGCAATAAAGGGTTTCGAGCAGGTCGCTGGCGGCGCGGATACGTTGTCGGGCGGCGTCGAGGATCTCGTAGGGGTCGGCCTCGGTATCGATGACCAGCACCGGGGTTTCGCTGTAGCGGGTCTTTAGCGGGTGGTAGCGGGCTGTCAGTGAGTCGGGGTTTTTCATTGAGTGCGTCCTTTGCGAAATCGGCAAGTGTTCCCGGCAGGCCGAGACACTGTTTTCAGCCGCGCAGGAAACTATAGGAGGGGATGGCGTTGGGGGACAAGACGGCTGAGATCGACAGGCTTTGTAAGGGTTTTGTCATATTTGGAGGAAGGGGACTACAGGTTGTTGGTGGGTTTTCAACGTGAAATGGCGAAAAGTAAAAATGCTTACAGCGTTCTCAGTTGTTTCGCAGTAAATCTCGGTAGAGGGTGCTTCGGACGATGTCGGGTGTTTCGAGTCTAACAGTGGCTGTGCTGGCCTCTTCGTCGGGGCGCCGCCCGGAGCAAGCCCGCTCCCACAAGGGGCTTGAGTCGTGTGGGTGGTTCAGACTGGCGAGGGTATCTCGACGCTGCCGAACGACCCATACAGACTTACTCGGTCATGACCTTTGGCGCTTGGCGCGAGGCTGCTTCCAGATCCATCAAGCCTCTACCGTAGGCTTCACTGTTGGCATAGAGGCCAGTCCGGTTCGCCGTCGCCAGCAGATGCTCGCGCACTTGCTGCGCAGTGAGCTCGGGGTAACGACTTTGCAGTGCCGCCAATGCTCCGCTGACCAGCGCGGCAGCAGGCGAGGTGCCAGCCGTCTGGGTGTAGGTGCCATCCCTGTTGGTGGTCAGCAGGCCTTGCCCTGCACCGGCGTCGCCACCCGGTACAGCAATGCACCAGGCTGCCGCCACGCCACAATAGTTGGATTTGGCATTGATGGCGCTGCCGTCGTTTTTCAACGCAACCACCGCGATCCAGCCTTTTTCCAATTCGGGTATAGCGAGTGGTAAGCCGGGCTCAGCCAAGGGTTCTCGTTTCAGTTCATTGCCGGTAGGGAAAACAAAGACGGCGCCGTCCTCAACCAGTTTGCGCGCGGTCACCAGTGACTGCGGCATGACTTGCTTGTAACGCGCCTCGTTGATTTCGGTCGCAGGAATGGCGTTGGCCCACGAGTTGTTGAGAATGCGCGCGCCCTTGTCGAAACCTGCTTGCCAGGACTGAGCGATTTCACCATCGAAGAAAAAGGGTTCGTTATCGTCGCCGAAGCGATAGGGGATCAGCTGTGCGTTGAACGCGACGCCGTGCATGCCCTGGTCATCCTTGTTGGCTGCGAGGATGCCGGCCATCTGGGTGCCGTGGCCGACCCGATCAAAAGTGCCGACCTGATTCTCGACATGGTCAAAACCCGGATCACGGAGCCTTCCTCGAAACGCCGGCAGGCTACTGTTCAGACCCGAATCGATCAGTGCGACAGCCACACCCTGGCCGGTGCCGCCGCGGGCATAAAGACTTGATGCGTTGACAATCGCCAGACCTTTTTGGGCCTGATACTCCGGCGTTTCAAAGGCTGCCGTGTCCAGGGAAGGCTGTTCCGGGACGGTCAGGCATCCGTTCAAAAGAAGGGGGAGTGCGAGCGTGCAGGCCAGCGGAAAAAAGTGTTTTTGGGGCATGGTCGTTCCTTGATAAGGATCCGCGTATCTCACGCTTCCTGCATGATGGACACCTGGCGGAAGTTGATGGCGGTAAACCATACCGGCTGACGAAAGGCCGAGATCAGTGGGCAAAGTGCCTTCTGTGTTTCAACCTATGGCCAGGGATCGCTGGGTCGGGACGCTGTATCATCCCGTATCGTTTTTGCCCCCGACCTTTTCTCGACTCGCTGCAATCGCCGGCTAGGCTTTTGACTCCGCAGCGGTCAATGGAGTGACAGCTTATGCACAACACCCTGGAACAGGTTTTCGGTTATCCACAGTTTCGACCCGGTCAGGAGGCGGCCGTCAGTGCCGTGTTGGCCGGGCGTTCGGCGGCGGCGATATTTCCCACCGGTTCCGGCAAGTCCCTTTGTTACCAATTGCCGGCGCTGTTGCTGCCGCACCTGACGCTGGTGGTCTCGCCGTTGCTGGCGTTGATGCAGGATCAACTGGCATTCCTGCAACGCCACGGCATCTCGGCGGGCAGTATCGATTCGGCCCAGAGTCGCGAAGACGCCAGCGACGTCATGGCTCGGGCAAAATCCGGCGAACTGAAGATTCTGATGATCTCGGTGGAACGCCTGAAGAACGAGCGCTTCCGGCATTTTCTGCAGCAAGTACCGATCTCGCTGCTGGTGGTGGACGAGGCGCATTGCATCTCCGAATGGGGGCACAACTTTCGCCCGGACTACCTCAAGCTTCCCGACTATCAACGCCAGTTCAATATCCCTCAGGTGCTGTTGCTGACCGCAACAGCGACGCCCAAAGTCATCGCCGACATGCAGGCGAAATTCGCCATCGCGGCCGACGATGTGGTGACCACCGGTTTCTATCGCCCGAACCTCAATTTGCTGGTGGAGCCGGTTCGTGGAGTGGACAAGCGCCGACGCCTCGTCGAGTGGATGAGCCGGCGTGCGGACCAGCCGAGCATCGTCTACGTCACCCTGCAGAAAACGGCGGAACACATCGCCGAACACCTGAACCACAACGGCATTCAGGCCGAGGCCTATCACGCCGGGTTGCCCCATGATCAACGGGAAGCGATTCAGCGTCGCTTCATGGGCGGGCAGTCCAATTGCATCGTCGCCACCATCGCTTTCGGCATGGGCATCGACAAAAGCGACATCCGCAACGTGGTGCATTTCGACCTACCCAAATCCATCGAAAACTACAGCCAGGAAATCGGTCGCGCCGGGCGTGACGGGCAGCCGTCGGACTGCCTGGTGTTGGCCAACCGCGACAGCCTCAACGTGCTGGAGAACTTCGTCTACGGCGACACCCCCGAGCTTGATGGCATCCGTTGCATGCTGGACGAGATGCAGGCCGCAGCACTCGAAGGGCAGTGGGAGTTTCTGCTGGGGCCGTTGGCGGATCAGAGCAATATTCGCCAATTGCCGCTCAAGACCTTGCTGGTGCAACTTGAATTGCGCGGGTTGATCGCCCCGCGTTACGCGTACTACGCCGAGTATCGCTTCAAGTATCTGGAGGAGCCCGAGGCGTTGTTGGCGCGTTTTGAAGGTGAGCGCAGGGATTTTGTCGCTGCGATCATCCAGACTTCCAGCCGCGCCCGGACCTGGGCCACGGTGAATTTCGAGGCGTTGCACGAGCAGCACCAGGCCGAGCGCAGTCGGGTGGTCAAGGCGCTGGACTACTTCCAGGAGAAGGGTTGGGTGGAGCTCGAAAGCAAGCAGATGACCGAGGTCTACAGCGTGCTGCAAAGCGGGTTCGACAGCGCCGCGTTGGGCGAAGAGCTGCACCGTTATTTCACTCGGCATGAACACACCGAGATCGCGCGGATTCACGCGATGCTGGATCTGTTCGCCACCGACCGTTGCCTGGGCTATCGCCTGGCCGAGTATTTCGGCGACCACAATGCTCCGCAGCAATGTGGCCATTGTTCGGTGTGTCATGGGCAGATCGCGCGGCTACCGGCGCCACCGGAATTGCCGGCGCTTGTGGATAAAAATTTCGAGGCGTTGTGTGGCGACTTTATCCACAGGCACGAGCAGCACACGGGCAACGTGCCTTCGGCTGAACGCGTGACGCGGTTTCTGTGCGGGATCAGCGTACCGCTGTTCACCAAACTGAAGGTGCGGGCGATTTCCGGGTTTGCGGCGCTGGAAGATTATCCGTACGCCGGGGTACGCAGTTGGGCCGAGCGGCATCTGGCAGGCTGAACCACAACCCTTGTGGGAGCGAGTTTGCTCGCGATGAGGCCGGCACATTCAACAGTGATGGTGACTGACAAATCGCCATCGTCGGAACGCCGCCCGGAGCAAGCTCGCTCCCACAGGGATTTAAGGTGTACTCAAAGGGCTATATCCATCCGCTGAATGTTGCTCATCACAGGAATAAATTTCAAAAATGTGCAGTGGCTGACTATGGTGATGGCTGTCTTCGGATCGCCAACAAGAGAACAAAACATGAGCCAGACACCGTCGAATATTCAGCGCGCCGCCGTCATCGGCGCGGGCACCATGGGCCGTGGCATTGTCATGTGCCTGGCCAACGCCGGGGTGGCCGTGCAGTGGGTCGACAACAATCCGCAAATGCTGGAACAGGCCATGGCAACCGTGGCGGACACCTATGCCCACAGTGTGCGTCAGGGCCGCATTGATCAGGCAGAAGCCGACGCCCGTATCGCGCGGGTAACGGCGGCCGATGGTTATGTGGCCATCCGCGATGTCGACCTGGTCATCGAAGCGGTGTACGAAAACCTTGAGCTCAAGCAGAAAATCTTCCGTGAACTCGATGGCCTGCTCAAGCCTGAGGCGATTCTGGCGAGCAATACTTCGGCGCTGGACATCGACGCTATCGCGGCCGTCACACGCCGGCCACAGCAAGTGCTGGGTCTGCATTTCTTCAGCCCGGCGCACATCATGAAGCTGCTGGAAATCGTCCGTGGCGCGCAGACTGCTCCGGCAGTCCTCGACGCGGCGCTGGCGCTCGGCCAGCGCATGGGCAAGGTCAGTGTAGTGGCCGGCAATTGTGACGGTTTCATCGGCAACCGCATGCTCAATACCTATGTGCTCGAGGCGCGGAAAATGCTGCTGGAAGGTGCCTATCCCTACCAGGTGGACGCAGCGCTGCAAGGGTTCGGTTTCGCCATGGGGCCATTCCGCATGTTCGACGTGGTGGGCGTCGACCTGCAGTGGCGAGCGCGGCAACTGTCCGGTGTCGGGCAGGACGCGCCTGAAGTTCAGGTGGATAACCGACTGTGCGAAATGGAACGTTTCGGCCAAAAGAATGGCAACGGTTTTTACCACTATGAACCTGGCAGCCGTCAGGCCGAGCACGATCCGCAGGTCGATGCACTGGTGCTTCAAGTCAGTGAAGAACTAGGGTTTCAGCGTCGCGAGATCGGCCCGGAGGAGATTCTCGAGCGCTGCTTGCTGGCACTGGTCAACGAAGGCGCGAAGATCCTGCAGGAAGGCATTGCCGGATCGGCTCGGGATATCGATCTGGTCTACCTCAACGGTTACGGTTTCCCGGCGGACAAGGGCGGGCCGATGGCCTGGGCGGATCAGCAGGGGTTGGCGGACATCCATCGGCGCCTGATGGATCTTGAGACGCTTCAGGGTGATCACTGGACCCCGGCGCGGTTGATTGGCGAGTTGGCGGCGGCGGGCAAGGGCTTTGCTGACAACTGATTGATGTGGCGCCTGCAAGGGCGCCTTCGCGAGCAAGCCCGCTCCCACAATTGATCTTCGGTGAACACAGATTTTGTGTACGGCAGAGATCCACAGTGGGAGCGGGCTTGCTCGCGAAGAACGATAACGCGGTTTTCGCCTTAGACTGGCGAACCAACTCCAGGAATCAACGCCAATGCCCCAACGCACCGACTACCCCCACTTCCAACCCATCACCACCCGCTGGCACGACAACGACGCCTACGGTCACGTCAACAACGTCACCTATTACAGCTTCTTCGATACGGCGGTGAACACTTACCTGATCGAAGTCGGTGGCCTGGATATCCATGACGGTGAGGTGGTGGGGTTCGTGGTGAGCTCCTCCTGTGATTACTTTGCTTCCATCGCGTTCCCGGACCGTATCGAGATCGGTCTGCGAGTGGGCAAGTTGGGCAATAGTTCGGTGCAGTACGAACTGGCCGTGTTCAAGCAAGGCGAGGATGAAGCCTGTGCGGCAGGGCGCTTCGTGCATGTGTTTGTCGATCGTGCGTCGAATCAACCCGTGGCGATTCCTGCCGGGTTACGCGGGGCGCTGGAGCGTCTGGTGGTTCAGTAAGGCAAAAAAAATCGCAGCTCTTGGGCTGCGATTTTTGTTGTACTGATCAGCGAGGCGCTCGAGGCCTTAGTCGCGGTAGTACCTGTGGTGGTGCTTGCGATGGCCATAGGCATGACCGCGGCCTGGATGGCCGTCACGGTAGTAACGACGATCACCATGGCCGCGATACGAACCACGATCGTCGTCATCATTATCGTACTCTTTGCCCATGTAGTTACCCAGCGCGCCACCGGCGCCGCCGCCTGCTGCGGCACCGATCAGGCTGCCGGTGGTGCCGCCCACGCTGCGGCCGACCACGTTACCGCCCGCTGCACCCAACGCACCGCCAATGGCCGCTTCGCCACGGCTGTGTTTGTTTGCGCCGACGGCACTACCACCCGCGCCGCCCAGGGCCGCGCCGATGGTGGAACCTGTACTGCCGCCTAACGACTGACCGACGACCGAGCCTAGAACCCCGCCCAATGCGCCGCCTACACCGGCTTCGGTGGTGCCGCCAGCAGACGCGAAACCGCTGACCAGGCCAAGGGACAACAAGAGAATCGAGGAGAACTTCATGGAGGAACCTCAAGGGGATGACGGCGCGATCCTGAGGCTCTGGAATGGGCGTGACAATCGAAATCCGACGAATAACACGACTTGTATACAATATTGCAAGTTACTGTTTTTTGGGCGGAACTTATCGTTTTTTTGCCGGTCTTTTACTACTTCGCAAAGGCCGTTTTCATGAGGGAACGGCCTTTTTTGTGGGTGAAAGGAAAGTGCAGAATTCGGAAAGTTTGTTGTTTGATCTACCGTATTCGCGAGCAAGCCCGCTCCCACATTGAATCTCTGCCGTTCACAAAATTTGTGTTCGCTGAAGATCCAATGTGGGAGCGGGCTTGCTCGCGAAGAGGCCGGCTCAGGCGAAGCGTTAAGCAGACCTGGCCATGATCAACCCGGTCTCGCTCGCTGCCTCCAACCGGATCGCCACGAACTTCGATGTCGGGGTATGGCTGCCATCGCCGGTGCTTTCCAGCGGCACCAGCGGATTCACTTCCGGGTAGTACGCCGCCGCTTGCCCGGCGGGGATGTCGAATGCCAGTAGTGTGAAGCCTTTCACCCGACGTTCGACACCATCGTCCCAGAGCGAAACGATGTCAGCCTTCTGCCCCGGTTTGAAGCCCAGGCGAATGATGTCGGCCTCGTTGACGAACAACACGTCGCGTTGTCCCTTCACCCCGCGATAGCGGTCATTCAGGCCGTAGATCGTGGTGTTGTACTGATCGTGGGAGCGCATCGATTGCATGATCAGGTCCGGCAGTACACCGGTGGCGCGGGTGCGTTCGTGCACCAGGTCTTTGGGCAGTGCGTTCGGGCGGAAATTGGCCCGGCCCGAGGCGGTGTTCCACTGGCGTGCACCGGCACTGTTGCCCAGGTAGAAACCGCCGGGATTCTTGACCTTCTCGTTGAAGTCGTTGAAGCCGGGAATGGTCTCGGCGATCAGGTCGCGGATGCGGCTGTAGTCGGCTACCAGCCAGTTCCAGTCCACCGGGTGGCTGCCCAGGGTCGCGGCAGCGATGCCGGCCAGGATCGCCGGTTCCGAGCGCATCTGGTTCGACAGCGGCTGCAACTGGCCATTGGAGGCGTGGACCATGCTGAACGAGTCTTCGACGGTTATCGCTTGCGGGCCTTCGTTCTGGATATCGATGTCGGTGCGGCCCAGGCATGGCAGGATCAACGCGTCCTTGCCGTGGGTCAAATGGCTGCGGTTGAGCTTGGTGCTGATCTGCACGGTCAGGTCACAGCTTTGCAACGCCTGGAACGTGCGCGGGCTGTCTGGCGTGGCCTGGGCGAAGTTGCCGCCCAGGCCGATGAAGACTTTCGCCCGGCCTTCGGCCATGGCATGAATCGCCTCGACCACGTTGTGGCCGTTGTGGCGTGGCACCTTGAACTGGAAGCGGCGCTCCAGGGCATCGAGAAAGGCTGCCGGCGGACGTTCGTTGATGCCCATGGTCCGGTCGCCCTGCACGTTGCTGTGACCCCGCACCGGGCACAGGCCGGCGCCCGGGCGGCCAACGTTGCCGCGCAGCAGCATCAGGTTGGCGATCTCCTGGATGGTCGCCACCGAATGGCGATGCTGGGTGATACCCATGGCCCAGCACATGATGACGTTTTTGCCCTTGGCGTACATGCGCGCCGCCTGCTCGATCTCGACCAGGGTCAGGCCGGACTGCTCGACGATCTGCTCCCACGGGGTGTCGTCGATGACCGCCAGGTACTCCAGCACATTGGCGCTGTGCTCATTGAGGAAGGCATGGTCGAACACCGCGGGTGCACCAGTTTTCTGTGCGTCGCGTTCCCATAGCAAGAGAAATTTCGCCATGCCGCGCATGATCGCCATGTCACCGCCCAGGGCTGGGCGGAAGAACGCGGTGTTGGTCGGCTTGTCGCCGTTGGTGAGCATTTCGATCGGGTGCTGCGGGTGCTGGAAACGTTCCAGGCCGCGTTCCTTGAGCGGGTTGATGCACACCACTTGTGCACCGCGTTTCACTGCTTCACGCAGCGGTTCGAGCATGCGTGGGTGATTGGTGCCGGGGTTCTGGCCCCAGACAAAAATCGCATCGGCGTGTTCGAAGTCGTCGAACGTCACGGTGCCTTTGCCGACGCCGACACTTTGCGACAGCGCCACACCGCTGGCCTCGTGGCACATGTTCGAACAGTCAGGGAAGTTGTTGGTGCCGTAGGCGCGCACGAACAGCTGGTACAAATAGGCCGCTTCGTTGCTGGCACGGCCCGAGGTGTAGAACTCGGCCTGGTCCGGGCTCGACAAGCCGTTCAGGTGTTTGGCGATCAGCGCGAAAGCGTCGTCCCAACTGATCGGTTTATAGCGGTCCGTTTCGGCGTCGTAGCTCATCGGCTCGGTCAGGCGACCCTGGTATTCGAGCCAGTAGTCGCTCTGCTCCAGCAATGAAGTGACGCTGTGTCTGGCGAAGAATTTGGCATCGACACGGCGCTTGGTCGCTTCCCAGTTCACCGCCTTGGCGCCGTTCTCGCAGAACATCACCATGCCCTTTTCCGGAGAATCGCCCCAGGCGCAACCCGGGCAGTCGAAGCCGCCGTTCTGGTTGGTCTTGAGCATGATGCGCAGGTTTTTCAGTGCGTTGTCGCTGGTCAGCCAGGCCTGGGCCACACTGATCAGAGCACCCCAGCCACCGGCAGGACCTTTGTAGGGCTTGTAGCGAGGGACGGGGGTCTGGTCGGCTTGACGGTGTTGACTCACGCTTGATTCTCCAACGTTGGGCTGTACACCCGCGGCGCATTCTTCTGTGGCAAATGGATGAGGTTGAGGTTGTGGCGCCGAGCCCATTGCACGGCAAGGCCCGTGGGCGACGACAGGCTGACCAGGGTCTGGATGCCGGCGCGCAGGACTTTCTGGATCAATTCGAGACTGCAGCGGCTGGTGACAATCGCCAGCCCGCCGGCGGTCGGGATGTTCTGGCGGACAAGGCCGCCGATCAGCTTGTCGAGGGCGTTGTGTCGGCCTATGTCTTCGCGGCCCATCAGCAACTCGCCCTGATCGTTCATGAACACCGCTGCGTGCACCGCACCGCAATGCTGGCCCAACGGCTGGAAGGCGCCGATGCGCTGGCGCAGGCCATCGAGCCATTCAACGGGTGGCAGCGGAGCACCGGGCAATACCTGAAGGTCTGGCAAGGCCTGCTCGACCGCTTCCACGCCGCATAGCCCGCAACCGCTGGTGCCGGCCAGTTGCCGACGCTGCTGCTTGAGGTTCCAGAAGGCGCGATTGGCGATGGTCACTTGCGCGTATTGCGCCGAGCCCGAGCCGGTCAGTTGCAGGTCGTAGATGTCCGTGGCGTCCTGGATGATGCCGCTGCCCAGGCTGAAGCCGACAATGAAGTCCTCCAGATCCGTTGGCGTTACCAGCATGACCGCCTGGCTGATGCCGTTATAGGCAATTGCCAACGCGACTTCCTCGGCCAGCGCGGTGCTGTCCGATTCGACGCTTTCCGTTTCGGTGGGGCGGAAGTTGCTGTAGCTGTACGTCTGGCTGGCGGCGGGCGCGGGCGTTTCGAGGGCAGGCGCCGCGCAGGCAGGGCGCTTGGTGTTCATGGCATCACCCACGGTTTGATCAGCTTTAAGACTAGGCGCGGCAAACTGTCGCGTCTAATCGCTAATACTGATCTACCGATAGATGCCGTCGATCAAGCGCTCGCCAGTGATTGCTGATAGATCGCGAAACAGGCTTCCGCCAGAGCTGAGCGGGGCGCGCTGCGACGCATGATCAGCCCCAGGCGGCCAAGGGTCTGGGCGTTCTCGATCGGTTGCAGGCGCAAGTGGTCGGTCAGCCCTTCGAGGCCACCGTCCAAGGGCATCACGGCGCAACACAGGCCGCCATGCACGGCTTGAAGCAGTTGATGGACGGCGTCGGTCTGCAGCAAGGGTTGTGGGGTGAGGCCGCGGCTATGGAAGTTATGGTCGATGGACTGGCGAAAGTGCATGCCGCTGGTGAGCATGCCCAGTGGCAGTTCGATCAACGATTCCCAGCTCAGCGGCGCCTCGCCAAAGGTGAAGAAGCGCTGGTCGTAGAGCAGGCCCATGCGGGTTTCGCTGAAGGCCAGGGAGTCAAAATGTTCGGCGTCCAGGCGTTCCAGGTAGGAAACACCGAGATCCAGGCGATTGTTCGCCAGTTGTTCGAGGATCTGTTCCGAACTCAACGCTGAAAGCTCGAAGCGCAGGTTCGGGTGTTCGGCGTGCAGGCGTTGCAGCAGCGGCAGCGGATCAAAGCTCGACAACGGCACCATGCCCAGGCGCAACGTGCCGACCAGATTGCCGCGACAGGCGGCGGCCTCGGCATACAAGCCGTCATAGGCCGCCAACACCGTGCGCGCCCAGGCCAGCACCCGCTCGCCCGGCGCGGTGAAGCCTTCGAAGCGCTGGCCGCGATTGACCAGCGGCAGGTCGAGTTCTTCTTCGAGGCTGCGCAGGCGCATGGACAGGGTCGGCTGGGTGATGTGGCAGCGTGCGGCGGCCTGGCCGAAATGGCGGGTTTCGTCGAGCGCGATGAGGAATTTCAGCTGCTTGATGTCCATCTTCGCTCCTGGGCGCGGGAAGGGGCGGATTCTATCGCAAGCGGGGTCATTGGTCGGGTTGGATTCGCAAGTGACGGCCGTGGTCTAGGCTTTTGCGTCTGGAACCCCAAACCCAAGGAGAGTGCACCATGAGTCTTTTGAGTTTTGTGAAGGAGGCAGGCGAAAAACTGCTGGATTTGCTGACGCCAGGCAACGCCAATGCCAGTGAGCAGTTGAAGGAGCACATCAGCAAGGTAGGCCTGGGCAACCCGAATGTGCAGGCGACGGTTGATGGTGACAAAGTGACCGTGACCGGCGAGGTGGCAAGCCAGGAAGAGAAGGAAAAAATTCTGTTGGCCGTGGGCAATATTGCCGGGGTTGGCAGCGTGGATGATCAGATTACCGTGACCGGGCCGGTGGTGAAGGCCGCGGTGTTTGTCACCGTCGTGAAGGGCGACACCCTCAGCGCGATTTCCAAGCGCGTCTACGGCGATGCCAACAAGTACAACAAGATTTTCGAAGCCAACAAACCGATGCTGTCGCACCCGGATAAAATCTACCCGGGGCAGTCGTTGCGGATTCCTGAGTAATCTTCAAGACCCCTATCGCGAGCAAGCTCGCTCCCACACTGAATTCCGTCGTGAGCAAATATTGTGTTCACCGAAACTCCAATGTGGGAGCGAGCTTGCTCGCGATTGCAGGCAACTCGGTCTAGAGCCCCGCAATCAAATCCCGATAATCCCCGACCGCCGCAAACTCCGCCGTGTCCTTCGGCCCCTTGCGACTATCCGGCTCGCGCACCGCCAGCAAATGCGCCACACCAAAATCCCGCGCACTGCGCAGGATCGGCAAGGTGTCGTCGATGAACAGGCTGCGCGCCGGATCGAAATCGATATCGGCTTGCAGCGCATCCCAGAACTGCGGGTTTTCCTTGGGGAAACCGTAGTCATGGGAACTGATCAGGCGCTCGAAGTAGGGCGCCAGTTCGATTTTTTCCAGCTTCAACGACAGCGCATCCCGATGGGCGTTGGTGATCAGCACCACGCGCTTGCCGGCCCGCTTGATCGCCGCCAGAAAGGTGTCGGCATCCGAGCGCAGGGCGATCAGATGCGCGGTTTCCAGTTTCAGGTCGCGCACCGACAGCTTCAGTTCGGCACTCCAGAAGTCCAGGCAGTACCACTGCAGCTGGCCGGCATTGCGCTCGAACAACGGCTGCAATTCCATCTCGGCCATCGCCCGGCTCACCCCGTGCAATTCGGCGTAACGCTGGGGCAGGTGCTCCATCCAGAAGTGGTTGTCGAAATGCAGGTCCAGCAACGTGCCGTCCATGTCCAGCAGAACGGTATCGATGTCGGACCAGGGTAATGAAGGCATGGCAACGTCTCGGGCAGTAGAAAGATTTCTGGCGTAAACAAACGGGAAAGCCGCGTTATAGTAGCGCGTTCACGCCAAGGAGCTTTGCATGCGCCAGAAACCCACCATACTCGCCCGCGAAATTGTCGCCACCAGTCGATTATTCTGCGTGGAGGAGCTGAAGCTGCGCTTTTCCAATGGCGTGGAGCGTACGTATGAGCGCCTGGTTGGCAAAGGGGCAGGGTACGGCGCGGTCATGATCGTGGCGATGCTCGATGCCGAGCATGCGGTGCTGGTCGAGGAGTATTGCGGCGGCACCGATGAATACGAAATGTCTTTGCCCAAGGGTTTGATCGAGCCCGGTGAAGACGTGTTGGCGGCAGCCGAGCGTGAACTCAAGGAAGAGGCCGGGTTCGGCGCGCGACAGCTGGAGCACCTGACCGAGCTGTCGCTGTCCCCCGGTTACATGAGCCAGAAGATTCAGGTGGTGCTGGCCACCGACCTGTACGAAGCGCGCCTGGAAGGCGACGAACCCGAGCCGATGCGGGTGGACAAGGTCAATCTGCGTGAACTCTCGGCGCTGGCGCAAAACCCGCAATTTACCGAAGGCCGTGCCTTGGCGGCGCTGTACCTGGCCCGAGACCTGTTGACTCAGCGCGGAGCGTTCCAGTCATGAATTTCCCGCATCCGTTGATGGCACCGGTCATTGAGCTGGCTTTGCAGGCCGGCGAAGCGATCCTGCCGTTCTGGCGTACAGGCACGGCCGTCACGGCGAAGGCTGATGATTCGCCGGTGACCGCTGCTGACCTGGCCGCGCACCACCTGATTCTGGCCGGACTGACGGCGCTGGATCCGGGCATCCCGGTGCTCTCCGAAGAGGACGCCAACATTGCGCAAAGCGTGCGGGCCGGATGGCAACGCTGGTGGCTGGTCGATCCGCTGGATGGCACCAAGGAGTTCATCAGCGGCAGCGAAGAGTTCACCGTCAACATCGCCCTGATCGAAGACGGTCGAGTGGTATTCGGTGTGGTGTCGATGCCGACCAACGGGCGTTTCTATGTCGGTGGCGCCGGCCTCGGCGCCTGGCGTGGCGATAAAGGTGGTACGCCAGTGGCGATCAAGGTGCGTGATGCGCTAGCGCCCGGCGAGTCGTTCACCGTGGTGGCCAGCCGTCGCCATTCGAGCCCGGAGCAGGAGCGTTTGCTGGCCGGGTTGAGCGCCAGTCTTGGCGAGCTGCAACTGGCCAACATCGGCAGTTCGCTGAAATTCTGTTTGCTGGCTGAAGGGGCCGCGGATTGCTATCCGCGCCTGGCACCGACTTCGCAGTGGGACACGGCGGCGGCGCAAGGTGTGCTGGAAGGTGCGGGCGGTGAAGTGCTGGAGTTGAGTGGTGAGCCGTTCAGCTATCCGGCGCGGGAGTCGCTGTTGAATGCGTTCTTTCTGGCGTTGCCGGCGAAGGCGGCTTGGCGGGAGAGGCTGCTGGAATTGGCACGCTCCTGAACTCACCTTTATTTTGTGGCGAGGGGGCTTGCCCCCCTTGGGCTGCGCAGCGGCCCCAAACTCGGCCGCTGCGCATTTTCAGCTAAACGTCATTGCCTGAATTGCGACTGCTGCGCAGTCGAACGGGGGCAAGCCCCCTCGCCACAGGTTGTACAACACCCCTCACATTCAGCGGTGCAGCACGTACTGCCCGACAAACCTCACCGCATCCTCATCACGGCCTTCATTGACGACCCGCGTATGCAGCGTCAAACGCGCTCGGCTGTATCGCTGGAACGTGGTCAAAAATTTCTTCCAGATCACCGGATCCGGCGCCTGGCAAATGGCGTGGGCATCACCCGTCACTGGCAGTGGATAGCTGATCTGCCCTTCCTGAATCACGATGTGCCCGTCCGTGATGCCTTCTTCCTTGAGGCGCAGATGCAACCAGCCCCAACCGGCCAGGACTGCGCCGCAATACAGGCTGCCGCCGAACATGGTGCTCTTGTGGTTGACGTTGGCGTCCAGCGGCAAGTGCAGGCGCAGTTGCTGGTCATGCCAGTCGAGCACTTTGAGGCCCATGTCCCGGGTGAGGGGAATGTCGTGATGGAGGACTGATTCCAGTTGTCGACTGTCGCGGCTCATTCAGGGGCCTCTTGTTTGAATTGGATGATTGGACGGTAGCTCAGTCGAGGTCGTCGGGGTGGGCCGAAGCGCCACTGTCCGAGAAGCTCAAACCGTGCTTGCGCAGTTTGTCGTGCAGGGTCTTGCGCGGAATGCCGAGGGCCTCGGCGACGCTGCGCACGGAGCTGTGCGAGCGCGCCAGTTCGGCAGCGATGAGGGTTTTTTCGAAGTTCTCCACTTGCTCGCTCAAACCTCCGCTGACCACTTCAACGCTATTGCCAGCGCCGCCTTCCGGCGTGCTGTTGTCGAGGGCCAGTTCCAGCCCGAGGGCAAAACGCTCGGCCGCATTTTGCAGCTCGCGCACGTTGCCGGGCCAGGTGTGGCGCAGCAGCAAGGCACGTTGTCCCGGTTGCAGTTCATGGGGCGGCAAGCCGTGGCGGGCACTGGCTTCATCGGCGAAATGCTGGAACAGCATCAACGCATCTTCGCCCCGTTCGCGCAGGGGTGGAATCCGCAGCGGCGCGACGTTCAGGCGGTAATACAAGTCGGCACGGAAGCGCCCTTGATCCGCTGCCTGGCGCAGGTCTTCCTTGGTCGCGGCGATGATGCGGATGTCCAGCGGGATCAGTTGATTGCCGCCCAGGCGTTCGACCACACGCTCCTGCAGCAAACGCAGCAATTTGACCTGCACATCCAGGCTCATGCTTTCGATTTCATCGAGGAACAAGGTGCCGCCATTGGCGAATTCGAACTTGCCGATGCGGCGTTTCTGCGCGCCGGTGAAGGCGCCGGGCTCGTGGCCGAACAACTCGCTTTCGACCACTGATTCGGCCAGGGCACCGGCATTGATCGCCACGAAAGGACCGTTGCGACGGCCCGATAGATCGTGCAGTGCCCGGGCCACGACTTCTTTGCCGGCGCCGGTTTCGCCGAGGATCAGCACGTCGGCCCTGGTCGCCGCCAGGGCGCCGATCTGCTCGCGCAGGCGCAGCATCGAAGGTGAGTGGCCAACCAGGCGGGCGCTCAGCTCATTGCGGTCGCTCAAGGCCAACCGCAGGCTGCGGTTGTCCAGCACCAAGCGGCGCAGGGCCAACGCGCGGCGCACGCTGTCGAGCAGGGCGTCGCTGGCGAAGGGCTTCTCGAGAAAGTCATAGGCCCCGGCGCGCATGGCCTGCACCGCCAGCGGCACATCGCCGTGGCCGGTGATCAGCAGCACCGGCAATTCAGGGTCCTGGGCGTGCAGTTCGGTCAGCAGTTCCAGACCGTCCATGCCGGGCATGCGGATGTCGCTGACCACCACACCCGGCCAGTCGCGCTCCAGTTGCGCGGCCAGGCCCTTGGCTTCGGCCAGCGGCAGGATCTTCAGGCCGGCCAGATCCAGCGTCTGGCTCAAGGCCTGGCGCAAGTGGGGATCGTCGTCGATCAACACGACCTGAATGCGGTTGTCGATGGTCATGCACTTCGGTCCTCGGACGGTTGCAGGCTCACGCCTGGTGCGCCTGCGCGCAGCTTTAGGGTAATCAGGGCGCCGCCTTCCTTGTGGTTGGCGAACGACAGTTCACCACCAAAGGCGCGCATCAGCGTTTCGCAAATCGCCAGCCCCAAGCCCAGGCCCTGGGTGCGGGTCTTGGTGGTGTAGAACGGCTCGCTGGCGCGTCCAAGGGCCTCCATGCAAAAGCCCGGGCCGTTGTCGCGAATGTACAGGTTGACGCCATCGGCCGTGGATTGGGCACTCAGCCAGAGTTTACGTGGCGGGCCTTTTTCCGTCAGGGCATCCAGGGCGTTGGCCAGCAGGTTGCCGAGTACCTGGCGCAGGCGGGTTTCCCCGGCCTCGACCCACAGGGTGGCGGCAGGCAGATCACGGATCAGCTCGACGTCCATGCTGCGTCGGCGCTTGGCCAACAAGGCCAGGGCATCATCCAGCGCCGGTTGCAGGGCCACGCTTTCCGGGGCATGCCGGTCGCGCCGGGCAAAGGCGCGCAGGTGGGCGATGATCGAGGCCATGCGACCGGTCAGTTCGCTGATCAGCTTGAGATTGCCGCGGGCGTCTTCGGTGCGCTGGTGGTCGAGCAATATCTCGGCGTTTTCCGCATAACTGCGAATGGCTGCCAGCGGCTGATTGAGTTCATGGCTGATGCTCGCGGACATGGTGCCCAGTGCCGACAGTTTGCCGGCCTGCACCAGATCGTCCTGGGCGCGGACCAGCTCCTGCTGAGCCTGCTCGCGCTCCAGCACTTCCTGTTTGAGGCGTCGGTTCAGGCCTTCGAGATCGCTGGTGCGCTCGGCAACCCGGCCCTCCAGTTCGCGGCGGGCCTTGGCTTCGAAAGCAATGCGTTCCAGGTAATGACGGCGGCGCTGCATCATCAGGCCTAGCAACAGCATCAACACCAGCAGCGTTGCACCGCCGATAGCCACCACCGTGCGCACCGGGCGGTCGATCAGGGTGCGCGGGGCGAGGATGCTGACATTCCAGCCGGTTTCGGCGATCTGCCGGGTCTGGGTCAGCCAGGCATTGGGGTTGAGCTCCAGTGGTTTTGGCTCGCGGGTTGGATAGGGCTGGATCGCGGTGATGGCCTTGCTTTCGGCCTCGCTCAGCGGACGGGTCGAGCGGAATCGCCACTCTGGCCGCGAGGTGAGAATGACCACGCCATTTTGGTCGGTCAGCAGCAGTTGTTCCGGGGTTTTGCCCCAGAGGCTTTCGGTGTGGTCAAGGTCGACCTTGACCACCAGCACGCCGACGATTTTTTCGCCGTCGCGCACGCCGGCGGCGAAGAAGTAGCCGCGCTTGGCGGAGGTGGTACCCAAACCAAAGAAACGCCCGAGCCGCCCGGCCATGGCTTCGCTGAAATACGGCCGGAAGGAAAAATTGCGCCCCACGAAACTGTCGTGCTTGTCCCAGTTGGAGGCGGCCAGCGTCTTGCCGGTGGCGTCCATCAGGTACATGACTTCGGCCCCGGTCTGGGTGGCGATATTTTTCAGCAGGCGGTTGGCATTGCCCTGGGTGACGCCATCGTCCGGCGCGCCGACAACAGCGCGCAAGGCCGGCAGGTCACCGAGGATTTGCGGCAACACTTCATAGCGGTGCAGGGTGCCCAGCAGGTTGGCGACATAGAGGTCGAGGGTTTGACGATTCTGGCTGGCCAGTTCGCTGCGGTAATAGCGCTCGGCCAGATGCTCCAGCGGCCACAGCAACGGCGCCAGGCACAGTGCCAGCAGGGCCAGGCTGCGCCAACGGGGTCTGGGAGGGAGAGTCGGTTTCATGAGCAGCATGCGCCTGTGGGTACAGGCGCATTATGCCTAGGCTTGCGGGCGCAGTCTGCGCGCGGTGGGTCAGTCGCGTTTTTGCGCTGAAGCTTGCGCCGGGTTATCAGGCGAAGACTTCGGCGTCCTTGAGGAATGCAGCGGCCTGGTCCTTTGCCGACAGCTGCGGAGTGCCTTCCAGTTGCCAATCGATAGCCAGATCCGGGTCGTCCCAGCGAATGCTGCGCTCGGCGGACGGGGTGTAGTAATCGGTGGTTTTGTAGAGGAACTCGGCGAACTCGCTCAGCACCACGAAACCGTGGGCAAAGCCTTCCGGAATCCAGATCTGGCGATGGTTATCGGCGGACAGGACCACCGCAACCGATTTGCCGAAATGAGGCGAACTGCGGCGGATGTCCACGGCAACGTCGAGTACTTCACCGGCTGTGACACGAACCAGTTTGCCTTGCGTGTTCGTCAGTTGGTAATGCAAACCACGCAACACGCCTTTTTGCGAACGGGAGTGGTTGTCCTGAACGAACTGTGTGTCCAGACCGGTGGCCTCTGCGAAAGCCCTGGCGTTGAAGCTCTCATAGAAGAAACCACGTTCGTCGCCAAAGACCTTGGGTTCGAGGATCAGAACACCGGGCAGGTCGGTGGTCACTACATTCATGGTGGCTCTCCAGCAGTGGGCGTTTAATGGTCGCCATTCTTGCGCAAAGCGCTGATCGGGGCGAGTGCTCAAGTAAAAAACTACCGACCTGTTCCAGCCCCTGCAAATGACCATTACCGGTTCCGGGGGGTTGCGTATCGCCCGAAGCAGTGGCGATATAGGCGCCTAATAAAATTTCAGGGGTTGTTGTATGCCGCTCGCCACGTTGATTCATCGCTCCAGTTTGCCCAGCCCGCAGGTGTCTGCGGAGCAAGCGCTAGAACTGCTGGAAGAACATTACGGGTTCAGCGGCAGACTGCAGGCCCTCGGCAGCCAGCAAGACCTGAACTACCGCGTCGACAGCGAGCGGGGACGTTTCGTCCTGAAAATCTGCCGTGGCGATTACTCGGTCGTTGAGCTTCAGGCACAGCATGCCGGGCTCAAGCACTTGGGCGCGCACCCCGATGTCCATGTGCCGCGTGTTATCGCGGCGAAAAACGGTGCAGAGCTGCTGTCTCTGGACGTGGGTGGCCAGGCGGTGCATGTTCGCCTGCTCGACTACATCGAAGGCCAGCCGCTGACGAGCCTTGGCCATTTCAACCCGACGGTGGTGTCCGGTTTCGGTCGTCTGTGCGGTGAAATGGACCTGGCCCTGGCGGATTTCGACCATCCGGGCCTGGTGCGAACCCTGCAATGGGACGCCCGCCACGCTCACGCCCTGATCGCGCACTTGCTGCCGGTGATCAAGGATGAAGCCCAGCGCAAACTGATCGTCGAAGCGTCCGCACAAGCCGAGCGGCATTTGCAGCCGCTGGAAGCCAAACTGCCGGTGCAGGCCATTCATATGGACATCACCGACGACAACGTGGTGTGGCAGCGCGATGCGCAACGCCATTGGCAACTGCAAGGCGTGATCGATTTCGGTGACCTGGTGCGTACCTGGCGCATTACCGATCTGTCGGTCACCTGTGCCGCGCTGCTGCATCATGGCGAGGGCGATCCGTTCTGCATTTTGCCGGCGATCCAGGCTTACCACGCGGTCAATCCCTTGCAGCACGAAGAGCTGCTGGCGCTGTGGCCGCTGATTGTCGCCCGTGCGGCGGTGCTGGTGCTCAGTGGCGAACAGCAGGTCAGCATCGATCCGGGCAATGCCTACAGTCGCGATAACCTGGTCCATGAGTGGGAAATCTTCCGTGTGGCCACGTCGGTGCCGCTGGCATTGATGGAAGCGGCGATCCTCACCGCCGTCGGCCAGAACCTGCCCACCATCGGCAGTGAAGGTTTTGCACCGCTGTTGCCAAGCCTGGTGGGGCGTGAGTTCGCCTTGATCGACCTGGGGGTGCTCAGCCCGCATTTCGAGGCCGGGAACTGGGAACAGGAGGGTGTCGATCAGCGCCTGCTGGATGAAGCGGCTGCGGCTCATGGCCTGGCGGCCAGTCGCTATGGACAATATCGCCTGTCCCACACCCGCCCGGACAGTGCCACTGAGCCGGACACTTGCCCCTTGCACGTTGAACTGCGTGTACCTCAGGGCACGACGGTCGAAGCACCGTTTGCTGGTGTGGTGCACCAGCCGTCGGCGGGCTTGCTGCAACTGGACGGCCCGCAATTGAGTGTGCGGCTTTGGGGTGTCACGCCGTCGCTGCACAACGGCGCTGCACTGGTCAAAGGCCAGGTGCTGGGTTCGGTCAGCGGGCCGTTGATCGTGCAGTTGAGCCGTGGCACGTCGATCGATGCGCCGTTGTTCTGCACGCCATCGCGCGCCGCTGCCTGGCAGGCACTGTGCCCATCACCCGCGGCACTGCTGGGGCTGGCCTGTGATGCCGAAGCAGAACTCGACGGCGCGACCTTGCTGGCCCGGCGTGACGCCAGTTTCGCCCGTACGCAAAAACATTATTACGTCGACCCTCCGCGCATCGAGCGTGGCTGGCGCAACCATTTGATCGACATGCAGGGGCGCTCCTACCTCGACATGCTCAACAACGTCGCGGTATTGGGCCACGGTCATCCGCGCATGGCGGCAGTTGCCAGCCGCCAATGGTCGTTGCTCAACACCAACTCGCGTTTCAACTACGCGGCCGTGGCCGAGTTCTCCGAACGCTTGCTGAAACTGTCCCCTGACGGTATGGACCGCGTGTTCCTGGTCAACAGCGGCAGCGAAGCCAACGACCTGGCGATTCGCCTGGCGTGGGCCTACAGCGGCGGCCGCGACATGCTCAGCGTGCTGGAGGCTTATCATGGCTGGACGGTGGGTGCCGACTCGGTGTCGACCTCGATCGCCGACAACCCCAAGGCCTTGAGCAGCCGCCCGGACTGGGTACACCCGGTGACCGCGCCAAACACCTATCGCGGTGAATTCCGTGGCCCCGACAGTGCGCCGGATTATGTGCGCAGCGTCGAGCACAACCTGGCGAAAATCGCCGAGCAGAAACGCCAACTGGCGGGCTTCATCTGCGAACCGGTGTACGGCAATGCCGGCGGTATCTCGCTGCCACCGGGCTATTTGAAGCAAGTCTATGGCATGGTCCGGGCCCAGGGCGGCGTGTGCATTGCCGACGAAGTGCAGGTCGGCTACGGACGCATGGGCGATTTCTTCTGGGGCTTCGAAGAGCAAGGCGTGGTGCCGGACATCATCACCATGGCCAAAGGCATGGGCAACGGCCAGCCACTGGGCGCGGTCATCACCCGCCGGGAAATCGCCGAGGCACTGGAGGCCGAGGGTTATTTCTTCTCGTCCGCCGGTGGCAGCCCGGTCAGTTGCCAGGTCGGCATGGCCGTACTGGACGTGATGGAAGAGGAAAAACTCTGGGAGAACGCCCAAGTCGTTGGCGGTCACTTCAAGCAGCGCCTCGAAGCGTTGATCGATATTCATCCGTTAGTGGGCGCGGTGCACGGTTCCGGTTTCTACCTGGGCGTCGAGTTGATCCGCAACCGCGACACCCTGGAACCGGCCACCGAGGAAACCACCGCGCTGTGCGATCGCTTGCGCGAGCTGGGGATCTTCATGCAGCCAACCGGCGATTACCTGAACATCCTCAAGATCAAGCCGCCGATGGTCACTTCGCGCCAGAGCGTGGATTTCTTCGTGGACATGCTGTCGAAGGTGCTGGCGGAAGGCTTGTAAACACAATCCCCCTGTGGGAGCGAGCTTGCTCGCGATAGCGGTCTTTCAGTCGAAAAATCTGTGACGGGAATGGCCTCATCGCGAGCAAGCTCGCTCCCACAGAGGTGGTGGTGTTAATTCGATTGATATCGGCTTTCTGTCGGTTATTTTTGTAACTATGGATTGACGGTGCTTTAAAGGCCGATATTTATCGGATATAAAGTGACCAGTCCACGGCGTGTACCCATGCGCTTTCTTTTCTGTCAGGCATCAACGCCACTCCGGAGTCCTGAGTCATGACCACGTTGAACAGCACCCCTCGCGCCGACGGCTTCTACATGCCAGCCGAATGGGCACCCCAAACCCAGACCTGGATGATCTGGCCCGAGCGCCCGGACAACTGGCGCCTGGGTGGCAAACCGGCACAAGCCGCCCACGTGGCCGTGGCCAAGGCCATCGCCCGTTTCGAGCCGGTCACCGTGGCGGTCTCCGCCGGCCAGTACGAAAACGCCCGTGCCCGTCTGGACGTGCCGAATATTCGCGTCGTGGAAATGTCCAGTGACGACGCCTGGGTTCGCGACTCCGGCCCGACTTTCGTCATCAATAACAATGGCGAAGTCCGTGGCGTGAACTGGGACTTCAATGCCTGGGGCGGTTTTGACGGCGGCCTGTATTCGCCGTGGAACCGTGACTCGCAGGTCGGCGGCAAGATCCTCGAAATCGAGCGCAACCCGCGTTACCGTACCGAAGGCTTCGTACTTGAAGGCGGCTCGATTCACGTCGACGGCGAAGGCACGCTGATCACCACCGAAGAATGCCTGCTCAACCGCAATCGCAACCCGCACATGAACCGTGAAGAAATCGAAGCGGTCCTGAGTGCGAACCTGGCTGTGGATAAAATCATCTGGCTGCCGGATGGCTTGTTCAACGACGAAACCGACGGCCATGTGGATAACTTCTGCTGCTACGTGCGTCCGGGTGAAGTGCTGCTGGCCTGGACCGATGATCCGCAGGACCCGAACTACCCGCGCTGCCAGGCGGCGATGAACGTGCTGCAAAACAGCACCGATGCCAAGGGTCGCCCGTTCACGGTGCACAAAATGCCGATCCCGGGCCCGCTGTTTGCGACCGAGGAAGAATGTGCCGGCGTCGATCCGGTGGACGGTACTCAGGAGCGTAACCCGACTGTGCGTCTGGCCGGTTCCTACGTGAACTTCCTCATCGTCAACGGTGGCATCATCGCGCCGAGCTTTGACGACCCGCAGGATGGCCCGGCAAAGGAAATCCTGCAGAACCTGTTCCCGCAGCATGAAGTGGTGATGGTGCCTGGTCGCGAACTGTTACTGGGGGGCGGCAATATTCACTGCCTTACCCAGCAGCAACCCGCGCCGCACAAGGAGTGAGTGAGGTTGTAACATCTTGAGTTGATTGCGAAATTTCTCAAGCTGTAAATCAGCCTCCCGCCATACACAGAGCCCGCAGCCCTTCAGGGTTGCGGGCTTTTTTGTATCTACCAGGCGACACTTCAGACACCTTGGCACAGCTCTTGTATCTCTGCTGTTGTAACTCGGGGAGGGGGAGGACTTCGATGTTCTGTCATAAACCTTGGATAAGTTAGCCGCTCACAAACCGGGAGAGAGCGCTGAAATGAACGCCGAAGTGAACGTAGTGAGCGACAAGGCGTTGCATCCCCTGGCCGTAAACAGCGAATCGCTCCAGATTCTGGCGCACTGGTTCAAGTCCAATGGAATGCGTCAGATCAGCGAAACTGATCCGCGCCGGACAATGATCGAGCGTTACCCTGCTGGTTTATTCAGCGAGGCGGAACTGGATGCGTTGTGGGATGTGATGGAAGGATAAGAAGAACAACAACGGATTGATCAAGAAAAAGCGCTGCCGGGATGGCAGCGCTTTTTTTTTCAACACACTGAACCCTGTGGGAGCGGGCTTGCTCGTGAAAGCGGTGTGTTAGCAACGTTGCCATTGGCTGACACAACGCCTTCGCGAGCAAGCCCGCTCCCACAGGTTTTGTGGTGTCTAGAAGCTGTAGGTGCCCGTCACCACCAGGCTGCGCGGTGCCCCCGGCTGGATCTGGAATGCACTGGTCGCCGACGAGTAATACGTCTTGTCGCTGATGTTGTTCAGCGCCGCGCGCAAATCCCAATCTTTCTGACGGAAGCCCGCCAAGGCGTCCCAACGGCCATAACCCGGCAACACGACGGTGTTGAGGTTGTCGGCATAGCGGTCGCCAACCAGGGTCAGGCCGGTTTCGGCGTACCAGCCCATTTCCGGTTTCCAGGTCAGGAACAGGCTGCCGTTGTGCTTGGCCACGTTGTTGATGCGCTTGCCTTCCAGGCCGTTGTTGTCCTTTTCGATGGTTGCGTCCTGCAGACCCACGCCACCGCGCACGTACCAGTTGCCGGTAATCCTGCCGGCGGCAGTCAACTCGATCCCGCGTGAACGTTGCAGCCCGGAGAGCAGGGTAATGGTCGGGTTGTTCGGATCGCTGGTGCGGCGGTTGTACAGCTCCAGCTCGTAGATGGCCAGCGTGGTACTCAGGCGGTCATCGAGCCAGTCACTCTTGACCCCGATTTCCTTCTGCCTGGTCAGCTCGGGGCTCAGGTCATTGCTGTTACCGGCCGCACCCGGGGTGATGCCGATCAAGCCACCACCGACCGGCGAGAACGTCTTGCTCCAGGACGCGTAGAAGGAGTGATTTTGCAGTGGCGTCCAGACCACGCCAACGCGAGGGCTGGTGCTATGGCTGTCACGGTCTTCGGAAATGTCGCGCACCTTGTTGGTCGACTCGATATCGAACGTGTCGTAGCGCAGGCCGGCGAGCAACTGCCATTGATCGTTCAGGCGCAGTTGATCCTGCATATACACCGCCCGGCTCTCGACCTCGGTATGGGTGTTGCTCGACACCACCATGCGCCCGGTATGACGCAAATTGCGGTCGGGGGCGTACAGGTCCAGCGCCGGCACCGGGGAGCTGCCCGGCCCGGAAGTGGCGGCGGTGTACAGCAGCGGGTCGCGGCGCTGGCTGCCGATCTCGATGCCGGTGAGCAAGCGGTGCTCCAGGCCGAAAGTATCGAAGCCACCTTCCAGCTCGACGTTGTTGTAGACGTTGCGGGTATTCAGGTCCTGCTGCCAGTGCTGGCGCGTGACCTTGTTGCTGGCCGGGACATAGCCGCTCAAGTAAGTATTGTCGAATTCGCTGTCGAGCTTGAACACGCCCAGGGTCTGGCGCAGTTGCCAGTTATCGCTCAGTTCATAGGTGAGTTTCGAACGCAGGGATTGCGCCTTGTCGTCGATGAAATCGTTTTCACTGCCGTAGGTGGTATCGCGTCCTACGTCGGCCGGGCGACCATCTACACCGGGGATGCCACGATCCGGCGTGCGGTTGTAGCGGCTGTATTCGTACTGCACCAACCAGTTCAGGTCGGGTGTCAGCTGCCAGCTCATCGAGGGTGCGAACAGCTGGCGATTGCCACTCACGCCATCGCGGAAGCTGTTCTCGTCCATGTTGCCCATGTTCAGGCGCAGGCTGATGTTCTCGGAAGGATCGGTGCTGAGGTCGGCATACAGGCTGCGCAAGTCCTCGCTACCACCCTGGGCTTCGATGGTCGAGCGGCGACCGAACTCGGGCAGTTTGCTCACCCGGTTGACGATCCCGCCCTGGCTGCCACGGCCATACAACACGGCGGCCGGGCCTTTCAGGACGTCGATGCGTTCGATGTTGTGCAAGTCGCGCACGTACTGGCTGTCGTCGCGGATGCCATCGAGATAGAAATCGTTGCTGGCGTCGAAACCGCGGATGCGCAGGCTGTCGAAGCGTGTGTCGGCGCCGCTGCTGACGTTGGGGATGCCACTGAGCGCCGTGCCCAGATCGTTGGTGCCGTAATCCATCACGTTCGAGGTTTTGATCGAGTCGATGGCTTGTGGCACGTAGCGCACCGGCGTGGCGGTCCGGGTCGCCGTGTTGGTTTGTGTCACGCGCGGGTCGTCGGCTTCAGCTTCGGCGCTGATCGATGTGGCAGGCAAGGTGGTCGGTGCAGCATAGGAAAAACCGGCAGACAACAAGGCAGAGAGCCCAAGACTGCAGGGCGCAAGGCGAAAAGGGGCAGGCATTGAAGAGCGCATCCGTAGGATTTTTAGGTTGAAGCATCTGGATGGCGCGAATAGTAATGCTTGTCATTTGCTGTCGTTAGTTGTTATTGAGAATCTGTATCATTTGATTGTTTCGAATTATTTCTGAGTCGATACAAAGGGTTTGCGCCGTCATTCGACCGATTCAAGCAACAGACTGAAAACAGATCCGGCGTTTTTCCGGGGCTGCGGCGGCACTAATCTGCCGACATCGAATCTTCCTGAATTTCTGTCGGAGCTTTCCCATGATCCTGCATTACATCTACGACCCGTTGTGCGGTTGGTGCTACGGCGCCAAACCCCTGGTGCAAGCCGCCCAGGCTGTGCTGCCCGTGCTTGCCCACGGCGGGGGCATGATGACGGGGGCCAATCGGCAAAAGGTTTCGCCACAACTGCGCAGTTACGTCATGCCCCATGACCGGCGCATTGCCGAATGCAGCGGGCAGCCGTTCGGTGAAGCTTATTTCGAAGGTTTGCTGCGTGATCACAGTGCCGTGTTCGACTCGGCTCCCCCCATCGCTGCGGTGCTGGCTGCCGAGCAAATGGCGGGTCGTGGGCTGGAGTTGCTGGGACGTTTGCAAAGTGCTCACTACGTGGAAGGGCGCCGCATCGCCGACGAATCGGTGCTGTTTGAACTGGCCCACGGTATGGGGTTGGAGCCTCAAGCCTTCGAAAGAGCCTTCAGGGCGGCCGACACCGAAGGCCATATCAAGGACAGCCGGGCTTTGCTGGCCAAGGTGGGCGGGCAGGGTTTTCCGACCCTGGTGCTTGAGCACAATGGCCAATTCACCCTGATCGATATCGGGCCTTGGCTGGGCAAACCCCAGGCATTTGCGCAGTGGCTGGGACAGTCGCTGCCGGAGCAGGACTCATCCCATTCCGTAGCAGCTTGTGGTCTCGAAGGCTGCGTCGATTGAATATTCCTGCCGCGTAAAGCAGTTTCTTAGACGTTTTTCGCCTATTTCTAGAAGATTCATGAAATTGACACGTCGTTAAGGGCGCAGCTACGATTCGGCCCAACGCCTGTGGCCAACCGCCACGACTCAAAAACAATAAAAGGCCCGCCGCGAGAAATCGTGGGCGGGCTTTTTTGTTTTCGCCTCGAAAAAAGAGCGCCATAGCGCCGTTTCGGCCGTTCGACACAGCGCGTATCAACCGTATCAAGGAAAAAACAAAATGTTGAACAAGCGAATCAGCCTGATCGCTCTGGGGATGTTGAGCGCTACACAGGCCATGGCGAACGACCAGGCCGAATCCAAGGGTTTCGTTGAAGACAGCAGCCTCAAAGTGCTGCTGCGCAACGCCTACATCAACCGTGACTACAAAGACGGCAACCCGGATAAATCCGAGTGGGGCCAAGCGGCCATCGGCACGCTCTCGTCGGGCTTCACCCAAGGCACCGTGGGCGTGGGTGTGGACGCTTTCGGCCTGTACGCATTGAACCTGGAGCGCAGTGAAGACCGTAGCGGCGCGCAAGGCATCGACTTCTTCAAAAAGGGCGACAGCGGCCAGCCGGCTGACGACCTGTCCAAGGGCGGCGCAGCGATCAAGTTCCGCCTGTCCAGCACCACCCTGACCTACGGCGACCAGATGCCGGCCCTGCCGGTGCTGAACTACGACAACTCGCGCCTGCTACCGGAAAGCTACACCGGCACCCTGGTCACCTCCAGGGAGATCAAAGGCCTGCAACTGGACGCCGGTCGCTTCACCGCCGAATCGCGGAAAAGCGCCGAAGGCCGTGACAGCGGTGGCTTGAAGTCGATCAACGTATTGGGCGGTAGTTACCAGTTCACCGAACAATTCAAGGCCGCGTTGTACGCTTCCGACGTCGAAGACGTGCTGAAGAAGCAATACGTGAACGCCAACTACGTGTTCCCGATCGACAAGGATCAGTCCCTGACCCTGGACTTCAACGGCTACCGCACCAAGCTGGACGATTCCTACGTCCGCGAAAACTCTATCACCGGCGACGACAACAAAATCTGGAGCCTGGCGGCCACCTTCATCACCGGCCCGCACTCGTTCACCCTCGCGCACCAGCGCAGTACCGGCGACAGCAACCTGGGCTACGCCTACGGCGGCTACCAGAAAGATCAAGGTCGCATCGGCGACGGTGGCAACACCATCTACCTGGCGAACTCCTACTGGTCCGACTTCAACGCCGAAGACGAACGCAGCTGGCAACTGGGCTACGGCCTGGACTTCAGCACCTTCGGTGTACCGGGCCTGAGCTACAACTTCGCCTACGTACGCGGTGACAACATCACCACCTCCACCAGCGAAGGCGGCACCGAGCGCGAGATCTTCAACCAGATCAAATATGTCGTCCAAAGCGGCCCGGCCAAAGACCTCAGCGTGAAACTGCGCAGCTCGGTCCTGCGCGTGTCGCAGAAGTCGAGCGAGTACAACGTCAGCGGCAACGAAGTGCGTGTGTTTGTGGATTACCCGATCAATATCTTCTGATGATGGGTTGCGGTATTGAGGCCTGATGCAAGGCTGAGAAAAGAAAGGCCCCGACTGGTTCGGGGCTTTTTTGTATTGTTGATATGCTCATGTCGTCAAAACTCGATTTCGGTAACACGTCTTTCGAACGTGTCGTCCGCGGCGACATGTTCAGAGGACGTGTCGCAAAAAGTTAAAAATTGCGACACGTTAAGGCCTCATGTCTACACTAGCGACATGAGAGAAACCTTCTTCTGCTCAAAAAACATACAAAATGCTCAGGGTCGCATCCATGAATGAACCGCTGCCATGGCAGGCTGACAGGCCATACAACCAACTTCCGTTGCTACCCCCAGGAATCGAGCTGGAAACACGTGCCGTCCTCAAAAAATGTATTGAGGCGCGCACCGCATTGGCTGAGTTGAAACAGGCAGCAGAGTTGATCCCAAACCAGACGGTCTTGATCAACACAATTCCCCTGCTGGAGGCCAAAGACAGCTCGGAAATAGAAAGCATCGTTACCACCACGGATTTGCTGTTCCAGCATGCCCAAGACACGGAAAACCATGCAGACCCTGCGACCAAGGAAGCTTTGCGCTATCGAACAGCGCTCAATCAAGGCTTCCTGTCTCTAACGGAAAGACCTTTATCGACCAACACGGCTGTAGAAATCTGCCGAACGCTGAAGGGGGCGCAACTGGATATCCGCCGTACGCCGGGAACACAGCTTGCGAATGACCGAACGGGTGAAGTTATCTACACCCCGCCTGAAGGGGAGGAACATCTGCGCAACCTCCTCGCCAACTGGGAGCGTTTTCTGCACAACGAAATCGATCTCGATCCCCTCGTTCGTATGGCAGTCGGGCACTACCAATTTGAGGCCATTCATCCATTTGTCGACGGCAACGGCCGGACGGGGCGCGTCCTCAATACGTTGTTCTTGATCCAGGAAGGCCTGCTGAACCTGCCGATCCTCTACCTCAGTCGCTACATCATTGCCCAACGTGCCGATTACTACCGGCTCCTGCTGGAGGTGACGACCCAACAGGCGTGGGAACCATGGTTGCTGTTTATGTTGAGTGCAGTAGAAGAAACCGCTCGGTGGACCACCGCCAAGATTGCCGCAATCCGCGCATTGTCTGAGCACACCACTCAATTCGTACGTGATCAACTACCCAAAACCTATTCGCGTGAGTTGGTTGATGTCATCTTCGAGCAGCCCTACTGCCGCATCAGTAACGTCGTCGATAAGAAAGTCGCACAACGGCAGGCTGCGTCACGTCACCTCAAAGAGCTGGTCGCCATTGGTGTTCTGGAGGAGATTCAGGTGGGTAAGGAGAAGCTTTTCATTCATCCGAAGCTGATGCAGTTACTCATTCGCGACAATAATGAATTCAAACACTACGTCGGCTAAAGCACGTGAGCCGAAGCGAGAAAGCCCCGAACGATTCGGGGCTTTTTCTTTTTCACGCACCGGGTTTGCGTGACGACGTCACTGACAGCGATTGTTCATCGGCGCATCCAACACCTTCACTACATCATCGATGATCGCCTTACTCATATCCTGCAAAAAATGCGACGCCCAGGCATGCCGGTCGGTATCGCGAACCATGGCTGCGTCTGATGCGAGCAACCTGCGATCCTGGCCAATAGGGCTTATTCATTACACTGGGTAACGAATGAAGTTCCCGCCCCCACCTTTATCCCCTCCCACCAACCCCATACATTCATCTCCAACGCCTCTCCCATCATCCCGACGGGAAGGTTACTGGAGTTGCCCTCATGCCTTTCGTAACCGTACGCATCACCCGCGATGGCGTTACCACTGAGCAGAAAGCTCAGGTGATCGCCGAAATCACTGAAACACTGGAACGCGTCCTCAACAAGCGCCCTGACCTGACCCACATCGTGATCGAGGAAGTCGACACCGATAACTGGGGTTACGCCGGTATCACCACCACCCAGTACCGCAAGCAACTGGCTGAGGCGGAGGGCAAGTCATGACGTCCTCCGTCACCATCGATTTCATCTCCGATGTGGTGTGCCCCTGGTGCGCACTGGGGGCGACGGCGCTGGAGCAGGCGATCGAGAACGTGGCCGGGGAAGTCTCGGTCGAGCTGACCTACAAGCCGTTCGAATTGAACCCGAACATGCCGGCTGAAGGTGAGCCAGCGGTCGAGCACCTGATGCGCAAGTACGGGAGAACCGCCGACGACGTCGCCGCCGGCAAGGCGATGCAGATCGCTCGCGGCGAGGCCATCGGCTTCAAGTTCGATCTGGAGAAGCGCACGCATTTCTACAACACCTTCGATGCACACCGCTTGTTGCTGTGGGCGTTGCAGGAAGGGCGGCAAGTCGAACTGAAGAAGGTTCTGCTTCGGGGCTATTTCAGCGAAGGCCAAAACCCGAGCGATCACCAGGCACTGGTGAGTCTGGCGACTGAAGCGGGGCTGGACGGGGCCACTGCACAAGAGGTGCTGGCGTCCGGTGCGTTCGCCGCTGAGGTGCGGGAGCTTGAAGCGTACTACCAGCAGCGCGGCATCAATTCGGTCCCGGCCATGGTGCTGAACGGTCGCCACCTGGTGTCCGGCTCGCAATCGGTCGAGTACTACGAACAGATGTTGAGAGAAATGGCCAAGGCACCGGCTGAAGCCTGATTACAGATTTTCTACCCCACTTTTAATTGTCAGAGGTCTTCATCATGAGCATTTCGAAAAAAGTCATCGTCATCACTGGCGCATCCCAAGGTCTCGGCGACGGTATGGTCAAAGCCTTTCGTGAACTCGGTTACCGGATCGTCGCCACTTCGCGCTCGATCAAGCCATCCACCGATCCGGACATTCTCACCGTGGCCGGTGACATCGGCGAACCGGAAACCGCCCGGCGCGTCATCCGTGAAGCGATGTCCCGTTTCGGTCGCATCGACACCCTGGTCAACAACGCCGGGATCTTCATCGCCAAGCCGTTCACCGCGTACACCGCAGAAGACTATGCCAATGTGTTGTCGGTGAACGTCAATGGCTTCTTCTACATCACCCAACTCGCCATCGCCGAGATGGAAAAGCAAGGCAGCGGCCACGTCGTCAACATCACCACCAGCCTGGTGGACCACGCCATCGACGGCGTGCCATCGGTCTTGGCTTCGCTGACCAAGGGCGGCCTCAACGCGGCCACCAAATCCCTGGCCATCGAATACGCCAAGCGCGGAATTCGGGTGAACGCGGTCAGCCCCGGCATCATCAAGACCCCGATGCACGGCGCAGAAACCCATGAAGCACTGGGCAATCTGCACCCGGTCGGGCACATGGGCGAGGTCGACGATATTGCGCAAGCGGTCGTGTATCTGGACGGCGCCAAGTTCGTCACTGGCGAAATCCTGCACGTGGACGGTGGTCAGAGCGCGGGCCACTAAAAGCGCTTTTTCAGACCACGGAAACAACAAAGCCCCTGCATTTCTGCAGGGGCTTTGTTTTGTATGGTGCCGGCACCAGGAATCGAACCCGGGACCTACTGATTACAAGTAATATATATTTAACAGCAAAATCAATAGGTTACGATTTATTTTGTTACGCTATGACTGTGTTGGAGCCCCGGAAAAGCTTGAGCTGATCAGACCTTATTACGCATTTCTCCAAGAGAGAAAACGGAGGCTCTGATGTTCATTTTGCGCTGGCAGCTCTCTCTAGAATCTCTGTTCGTAGCATGAGGATGGCTTTCTCGTCGGCGTCTGAATCGGCGCCTTTCAGATATTGGGTTCTCGCATGAAGTCTGATTAATACCTGTCGATAAAATGAGAGTGCTTCGCCGCTCGCTGTCTGCATTCGGTTGGAGATGTCCAGAAAATCCTCTTTGGCAGCCTTGATCTGGTCGTTGAAGTCCCCTGAAAACCCAAAGAAAATTTCGCCTCCGATTGCTGTCACGCCGCCCCCGCGATTAGCCAAAGTACCGGATAAGCCGGTGAGTGCAAGCAGTAGCGCATAACCTGACGATCGTAATTTTTCCTCCGCCGTTTCTGGATAGGCTTGGAGGTAAGAGGCGTAGTTCATTGATCTTATGTGACCTGAAACTCTCTGATCCTCTAATGAAATACGCTGCCACGTGTGGGCAAACAGATTCCTGATTTTGCGTAATTGCTCTAAGTCGTCGAATTGATTTTTTGTGACAAGACCGAGCGAGTAAGCAGCTTTGATACGTGATGAGAAATTACCCAGAGGGGCACCGAAGCCGCCCACTAGCTGACTTGAAGTGGCAACCGGGAGCAGGAACGCTTTGAGCAGCTTACCAAGCGCTTCTTCTGCGAAGGCTGCTAAGGATAAAACTAGGCCCCTATCATCTTGCTCGTCTAGTAGAGGCCCCAACGCATTGAAACTTCCATAAACTTCATCCTCCAACAGGTCTGAAGTGTCTACGTCATTACCTTCCATAAATTAGGCTCCTGGTAGCGCTGATTTCCATAAGCTTTTCATTGATCCGCTAATTCGAAGACGAACAGGCTCGTTTACTTACTCGGCTGCAGGGGATACTACCGAAACACTCAGATCGTATGCGTCCATCATTTTCGGATCGCGGTGGCCACTCGCTTCCTGTTTGTCCGCCCTGGTGCCGGTCGTGTCACCGCCCACGAAGCTACCGGCATGGCCCCCCCGACCTGCTGGCCATCGGCGGAAAGGTCGTCGGTTTTTTGCTGCAGAAGCAGGCGAAGACGGATGCATCCCTCGTTGCGTAGAGGACGCCATGGCCGATCTGGCCGTGGTCTTTCACTGGGCACCAGCCGACATGGATCGGCTGGGCCTGCAGGAACTGATGGACTGGCGCGAGAGGGCGCGGGTTAGGAGTGGCGCCGATGGCCAATGATCTACGACTACAGGTGTTGCTCAACACCATCGACAAGGCCACTGCCCCGCTGCGGCAAATCACCAAAGGCAGTCTCGAAACGGCCCGAGCGCTCAAGGAACTCAACACCCAGCAGAAGGACGTCAGCGCCTGGCGCGAGATGCAAGCCGCCAACCGCCAACCGCCAACCGCCAACCGCGAGTCAGCGACTGCGCTGGAGGCCAGCAACGCCAAGCTGGGCGAACTCAGCCGCGCCACGGCCAAAGTGCGTCAGCAACTGGCCCCCATCTCAATCAACGACCACCCGCAAATCCGGGAGGTGTTCTCGGGGCTTCGGCTAAAGGAAGTGTCATTCCGGCATATGGAGGGGGGGCAGGGTGGTAAGCAGGCTAACGAGTTGATCTACTTCAACTGGTGAGAGAGGCGCCAAATAGGCGCTCAATCGAATGACTTCACAGCCGCCTTCGGGTGGCTTTCTTATTGGCAAAAAAAACCGCCTCAGCCGAAGCTGAAGCGGTCCATTCTGCCGACCTTATTGCAGGTCGTCGAAGCGATCTCGCAGCAGTTCATAAACGTGATGCACACGCACACAAACCACCACGAAATCCCATGCATGTTTCAAAAACTTCAACATGCTTGGCCCTCCCATGGTTGGGCCAAACCTCCAGCACACTTACCGGACTTGTGTACCTTCGGGATCACGTCAATGCTCCCTATGAGGCGGCTAAGCTAATGGACGCCTTCTGAGTCATCCGCACGGATTACTAGCCCGTGTCAGAAGGCAGCTCCAGGGTGGGTCGGTCATGCCGCCGTGCCCCATGAAGCTGTCTGCATGGTAACGAAATTTTTTCCTGCGTGGTGGGGCGCACCCGCGCATAAATCGGCTGTGTATATACGTTTTTTCGGCCAAAGCGAGGCGCTACGGGGCTTTGCTGAGTGAACATTTTTTTTCGTCGTTTTTCTGCGGTTTAAGATTTTGTGCAAAAAACCATCAAAAAAAGCCTTTTTTACCAAAAGGACTTCACTAATCACTACATCTTGTGTTTAGCGCGCGTCACGAAACCGCCAATCGTTAATTATTGCCACTGCAAGTGCCACCTTGTACCCTGTCGGTACGTCAATGCTCCCTGTGAGTACGGAAGCCCGGCCACTAACTGGGCTTTCAACGAAAAAGCCGCCCTTACTAGGCGGCTTTTTTTTTGCCTGGCGTTTGGGTGTGTTACCCGTCACAGCTCCACGCTAAACCCGCGCAGGCCGATGCCATCGGCAAAGCGACCGACCGCCGTCAGGCTGGCCCAGGTTCGCACCTTCTCCCGCCGTGAGCGCACCGGCACCCAGCGCGCGCCGCTGCCGCCGAGGCGGATCGACAGCCCCCACGCCGTTCCGCCGTCGACCTTGGCCACCAGCACTTCGCGCACCGCGTGCTGTTGCACCAGGGCGCGCAACACCTCTTCCTGAATGCCGTCGCCGATCATGCCGCACCCCGGGGCCGGCTGAAGGTCATCCCAAGATCGTTCGGGCGACCTTGCCAGCGGCCGTAAACTCAGTGCGCAAATGATCGACCACCTCACCAAAGCGCGCCGCTTGCAGGCCCAGCAGGAAGCCATCCGCCCGCGCTTCCTCCAAGGCCAGCGCGCCGAGGTCCTGGGCGCGGCCGGCACCGGCCAGCTCCCGATACAGATGGTTGCCGACCTCGGTGATCGCCGGCGGCAGGCCCAGCAGATCGACAGGGGTTTTCAGGGATTGCAGCGTGCTGGGATCAACAGGCAGGCGACTACGGGCCATGGGGGTTTCCTTTTTGAGTGAGTGGCGGACTGTGCGTAAAACCAGACCATGGGGGTCTGGTCATCCAGTCTATGGGGTGCTGGTATCCGCGGGCAAATATAAAGGCCCCCAGTACTCGCTCAAGTGTGGGGGCCGATTGAACATAAACGGCGTTATTCGCAGTCGGCTGGCTCTTACTATGGCTCGTTGCTATCATTTTGATTCCATTTCGATGGCAATCAACTTTTCCGAACACCAGGGACGTGCGACGTGGCCAAGTTCTTCTATGCCGATTGTGTAATTTCCACATTGGAAATCGAGACCCAGACCAAGGCTCAAATGATTGTGACGGCCAGGATTGATGGGCGAGAGCTCAAAAAGCTGAGCATGAGCGAGGAGATGTATCGCTATTTCAACGGGGTCGGCAAAGGCACACCGAATCGGATCTGGTTCTATCGATACGGCCTGACCGACATCACTTTCATCGCTGCGGTTGAAAATGCCGCCGGTGAACGTCTGGAACGATTCGCCGTTTCAATGGGGATGAAGCTCTATGACCTGGTGGTTCGTCCGGCTTGTGTGGGGTTCCTGCTCTATTTTGCGACCTGGGTGGTTTTATTCCTTCCGGTCGGCGTCTATTTCAATAGGCATGGTGGTGGTGCCGGGGACGCCTACAACATCATCAACCCGCTTGGGATCTATGGCGGCGTTGCCTTAGGTCTCTGGGTTTCTTATAAATCGTGGGATCTGTATAAAAAATTGGCGAACCTGGATACCTGGGCAGCCGGTGACCTGACTCGCTATACCAAAGCGGTAAAAGCGGCGTTCGGGTCGGGCTTGGCGTCCTTGAAGAAATAGGCCACGGCTGAGTAGAAGCCCGCTAATCAGCGGGCTTTTTTGTGCTTTGGATTTAACGAAAACGGCGTTACTCCTTTATTCCGTATTTTTCCCTTAGATGCTTAGGCAGTAGCACTCCAGCCGATGGCACGCTTTCTTTTTCGGGCGCTACCTCGGGTCGGCCCAAGTGGTACTCGGCGTACTGGCTGCTGCCGTCCTGCATCACGCAAACCGCGAGAATGCTCCAGCCCTCATCGAGCAGCTTTTGTGCCTGGGTCACGCCGTTCACGGTGCGTAGGTGTTTCACGTCTTCAATCGCCATCGGTGCTGCTCCTTGTTAGGTGAGCACCCAGTGTAGGCGCAGAGACCACTACTGACTGTAATGTCGAGATGAACTCGACGGGCCACCGTGTCGATATCCAACTCAGTCGAATGCCTCTCTTGCTGCCGTAATTAGACTGCCGGTAAGACTTTCTGCAACTGGTCGGCGATGTCCTGTGGGAGGTCTGCCACACCTCGGACGGGGGTAGTGCGTTGCACTGTTTTGGTGCGAGTTGGGCCGGGCAGGCTGGTCTTAGCCTGGCGCGCGCCGTCGTCCCCCCGCCACGCCTGCGGGCTAAATGTGTCGTTTTTTCTGCACTCCTGCAGGTGCTGCGGCGCGGGGCTGGCTGGGCTTGCTTTGGCGTTGCTGGGAGGAAAAAAGCCTGCGAATCCCTGCGAGGGTAGGCCATTTTAGAGGTGGCAACTGGAGCGCAGCCTGGTGCGATTCCGAGAGGTGGCTCGGGAAAAAGGTTAGTTTTTTGAAAAGGGGGGGAGGTGTTCTGGAGGCCCCGTACTTACTGGGGTTGAGGGCTAACTTTGGAGGGTTAGTTATGGTTAGGTTTGAGGTTAGTAAATCGTAAGATATTGATTTTTAAGGGTTTTATTTATTGCTTTTTTAACAGTTATAAAGGTTAGGAAATTACTTCTCATAACCCTAAAACTAACCCATGGCTGCAACCGGAAAGCCGCGAATGACAAGGCTTTCAGACCGATCAGCGAAAAACTAACCTTCCTAACCGTTTTCCGGTGGGTCAACACGAAAAGCCGAAAGGCTTAGGGGGGCGCTGGCACAGGTTCGTCAGATGTTGCGCACCCACGCTAACGCGCATTAACTCCGCTTCATTCCAGTGCTTCGATATGTAGGCACTTTGGATAGCGCCGTCTACCGGAATAAAGCGAGAAGAATCCGAGGCAGGCGTATCCGATACCCGCCAGTATCAGCGGAGTACTGGGGAGGTTCTTAGACTCCTCAATCGGGATTCGTACCTGGATCAAGTCCGTGGTCATCAAGAAGCCGATTAAGGCCATTAAAGTACCAAGAGCAATCGGTACCCACGTTGAAATACTCGAGAGCATCAAACGCATTGCTCGAACGGAACTGCCGTCTATATTGATCTTCAGGCTACTAGTCTTGTTGATTCGCCCGAAGGACTTCAAACCCTTGGGAAGCCCTCGGATGGTGCCATTGATAACAGGCTTCCGTTCCTCGCTGGTGTGAAGGATCTCGACTACAGCGCCATCGTTGGCGTCAAGGAAATTGAAATCCATAACCGCTTCGTTTGGCGCGTGGGAAGAAGCTTTGTGAACGGTAAATTCGTTGACAACTCGGCTCGCTTTTAGGACGGAGATCGATAGCACCTCCCCGTCCGTGCCTCCGTGAAAGCGTAAGCGGTCGCTCTGAACGATATCGCTTCCTAGAAGGGTATTTTCGCCGCTGTTCCACAAAACAATGACCGTTCTGGTCAAGCGGGGAATGGGGTTTCCGTTGAACTGCACGGTAATCTGTGGCGGAAGTGCGTCAGATGAGCTTCCCAACAGGTGCTGAGCTAAATAGCCGTAGCTCAGACTGGTTCTTTTCCTCGTCAGGAAATAGACGACGACGGCCCCGATAAAACCTGCTAGGCCAATGAGTGAGCCTACCCAACCTGGTGACAGGAGATTCAGGGTGTCTTCAAACCATGACATATGAGCTTTCCTTGAGGTCCGGAATCCAGTCCTTGTTACGTGCGATATTACGTGTAAGGAGGCAAAAAAAAGGCCTGCATCGCTGCAAGCCTTAATTTGTTTGGTGCCGGCACCAGGAATCGAACCCGGGACCTACTGATTACAAGTCAGTTGCTCTACCATCTGAGCTATACCGGCGTGTCAGGGCGACGATTATAGCGATTGGATAGGTTCTGTAAACCCCTGAATTCTGACTATTTTTGCGCGGGCTTCGGGTCAGGCGCGCAGCAGGGTTTTCTTGAGTTTCTGAATGGCTTTCCAGGTTCGACTGTTTTGCATTGCGCGCAGCTGGGCTTCGGCCTGTTCGGCGCGTTGCAGGGCGGCGGCGAGTTGCTGTTCGGCATCGCCGACGGGGTGGCTGAAGTTGTGGCCTTTGCAGAACTGGAACTCGTCCAGGTTGCACGGCGGGATGTCGAAGGCGGGTTTGAGGTTCAGGTGTTCTTCGGCGAGGTAGTAGGTGTTGATGCCGTCGAACAGGATGGACTGGTAGCCGGCGCCGGTAACGAGGGTTTCCCAGGTCTGGTCGCGTTCCCACGGGGTTTCGATGAGGATGACCCACGGCCGCCACCGGGTGAAATCCATGCCGCGAAGGACGGTCTCTTCGTGGCCTTCGACATCGATCTTCAGGAAGTGGATAGTGCGGCCCTGGGCGTGTTCTTCGCAAATGGATGTCAGGGTGCGGGATTGGACGGTTTGGCTGCGCACGTCCATGCCGGCGTCTTTGTGCATCTGCGCCATGGCCGGGTCGGCGGTCGAGAGGCCGGTGTCGGCGATGCCGTAGAAGGTCAGGCTGTCGGCGCTTTCGCCGGCCACGCATTGCAGGTTGGTGTCCTTGGGGCGTTGCTGGCACAAGGCTTCGTAGTAGTTGGGCATCGGTTCGACGTTGATGCCGGTCCAGCCGTTGTCGTAGAACGCCTTGGTGACCGAGTCATGGGTGGGGTCGTTTGCCCCGACGTCGATGTAGAAGCCGTTCTCGACGGTCTTGAGGGCGCGCCACAGGCGTATGTCTTCGAAATTCTGTGCGTAAGAAATGAACGTCACGGGCGCATCCTGTCGAAAGAATTTTCTTGTTCGTGGCCGCGCTACGGGCTGCCTTGCGTGTGTGTATATCAAGAGAAGGGAAAGGGTGCAATTTCCCCTGTCTGCGGTCCGGGATTAGGCGTTTATGTCGTTTTGGTTAAATGCTTATGCACAATGGCATTGGCGACGCACTGGGTTTAGGCCGAATTTGTGGATCCGTTCTCATTTGTCCGCAAATGCCTGTTTTTTCGATTTTTTATGCGGGTGTACAAAAAATGAACAGTGCTGATTTAGCCCTGAAACAGGCGTAGATATTGGATCCATGATTATTTCATCAACAGAGTTATCCACAGGTCGGATGTGCTTAAGCGCTTTCGGCCAGGAGCAGGAAATTACGCGGCGTGAGCGGTGTTTCGCAGAACGTACCGACGCGGACGCTGTAGCCCTGTTCGGCGAGGAAAAGTGCCCGGTCGAGAACCAGCCAAAGCTCCAGCGGACGCCGGAAAAGTCCGCGTAGCAGCTCAAGGTTGCGCACCTCGGCCAGACGCTGCCAACCGGCAACTTCAAGCGCTGGCCAATCTTGCGGGCCGACTGTGGATAACTCTTTGAGTGCGGCCAGGTGATGGCAGTAATCGGCGAAGGGCTTGTCCAGCCAGGCGCTGGGCAGCGATGGGGTTGGCAGGTACTCGTCAATGCCGCGCAGTTGCCGTTGCAGCAAGTCGAAACCCAGGCGCCGGGCCATGGAGGTGTCGCGTTGACGGCGCACGCGGGCGCCAGCGGTGACGGTTTCGCTCATGGGCAACGCGAGGTCGTCGAGGGAAAGCTGTAGGCCGGAGCTTTGGGTGGCCGAGGAAATCGGCGAGTAGTGGGCAAGACTGATCCGGTTGTAGCAGCACGGCGCGATGGCGAGCTGTTTGCAGCCTGTGGCGCTGGCAAGTTGAATCAGCCGCACATGCAAATCACCGCAGGCGTGAAGCGCGACGGGCGTGTGGTGCGCACTCAGTAAAGTAGCGGCGTCTGTCGCGAGCACATCCTGTTCAATATGCAGCGCATGCAGGTGATGACGCTGGCTGAGTGCCTGACCACTGGATACCAGTGCCGGGTCGTATTCCAGGCAAGTCAGTTGTTGCCCCGGTTGCAGCAGGCGGCGCCCCAAGTGTCCCTTGCCCGAGCACCAGTCCAGCCAATGCTTGGGTGTTTCGCAGAACTGCAATCGACTGGCGAAGGCTTCGATCTGCTGCCATTTTCGCCCCGGAACATCGACGTTCAGTCGATGGCCGGCCGCTTCGAGTGCGTGTGCAGGCAATTCATCCACTGCACTCAATGCAACGGACATCGATGCCAAGGAAGCAAAGGGCTCCGGCGCATTCAGGAGGGCAGGTTGATTGTGGGCGTTTTCCGCGTCTTCCAGCGACCGCTCGCGTAGCCATTCGGCTAGCGCTGGGTAGGACGCTTCCCAAGGAAGCTGCAGATGAGTAAACGGCCGAGGTTTCCACAGTTCCTGGTGCTCTGTCAGAAACGCATCCAGTGCGGTGAAGCGGGCGAGCAAGGCCTCGCCCGTCAACACGCCATCCTCAACGCCCTTGGCAGGCATCGACGCGCAACCAGCGCTCCAGCAGCTTGAAGCCGCGCACCAGCACGTAAGCCATCACCAGGTAGAACATGCCCGCGGCGAAGAAGATCTCCACCGGCAGGTAGGTCCGGGCAATGATGGTGCGGGCCATGCCGGTCAGTTCCAGCAAGGTCACGGTGCTGGCCAGGGCGCTGGCCTTGAGCATCAGGATCACTTCGTTGCTGTAGGCCGGCAGGCCGATGCGCGCGGCGCGCGGCAGCATGATGAAGAACAGCGCTTTTGGCCTGGACATGCCCAGTGCCCGTGCCGCTTCGATCTCGCCCGGTGGTATCGCCTGAATGGCGCCGCGCAGGATTTCCGCAATGTAGGCCGCCGTGTGCAGGGTCATGGTCGCCGTGGCGCACCAGAACGGATCGCGCAGATAGGGCCACATCGAACTGTTACGGATCACGTCGAACTGCGCCAGGCCGTAATAGACCAGGAACAGTTGAACCAGCAGCGGCGTGCCCCGGAAAAAGAAGATGTAGCCGTAGGGAAAGGCCCGCACCCACCATAGGCGCGACGAGCGGGCAATGCCCAGCGGAATGGCCAGCAGCAAACCGGCGATCACGGCGATGGCCACCAGTTCCAGGGTCAGGGTCGCGCCCTGGGCCAGTTTCGGCAGCCATTTGATGATGACTTCCCAGTTCATTGGGTGCTCCTCGCGAAGCCGCGGGCGGCGCGTTTTTCCAGGAAGTGCATGCCGGTCATCGCCAGCACCGTCAGGCCCAGGTACATGAACGCCGCAACCATATAAAAGGTGAACGGCTGTTTGGACACGGTCACGCCGATTTGCGCGTGACGCATGATTTCTTCCAGGCCGATCACCGATACCAGCGCGGTGTCTTTCATCAGGATCATGAACAGGTTGCCCAGGCCGGGCAGGGCGATGCGCCACATCTGCGGCATGATCAGTTTGGTGAAGATGCGCCACTTCGACAGGCCCAGGGCCACGCCGGCTTCACGATGGCCTTTGGGGATGGCGAGGATCGCGCCGCGAAACACTTCCGTGGCGTAGGCGCCGAAGCACAGGCCCAGCGCAATCACACCAGCGGCGAAGGCGTTGAGTTCGAGGTCGGGGTTGCCGAAGAACTCGCCCAGGGCACGCATCAGGTTGACCGTGCCGAAGTAGATCAACAGCACCCAGAGCAATTCCGGGATGCCGCGAACCAGGGTCGAATAAGTACCGCCAAGCCATTGCAGCGGCTTGTACGGGGAAGTCTTGGCCAAGGCGCCGAGCAGACCGAGCACCAGCCCCAGGCACAGGGCCGAGAGTGCCAGTTTCACAGTCATCAGCGCGCCAGCGGCGAGCGCCGGGCCGAATCCGTAGAGGTCGATAATCATGGATTTCTTTTCAAATCGCGGCAGGCAAGGCCGAGAACCGGCGCCATCAGGCGCCGGTCAGGCAGGTCAGAATCAATAGATGCTGAACGGGAAGTACTTGTCGTTGATCTTCTTGTAGGTGCCGTCAGCGACGATTTCTTTCAGCGCGGTGTTCAGCTTCGCGCGGATCGGATCGTTTTTACGCACGGCAATGCCGATCTTGTCGCTTTCTTCCACCGGGTCGCCCTTGAACTCGTAGGCACGGCCAGCGTCGCTTTTCAGCCACTCGTAGTTGACGTACTTGTCGGCCAGGATGCCGTCCAGGCGGCCGGAAGTCAGGTCGAGGTAGGCGTTTTCCTGGGTGTCGTAGAGCTTGATGGTGATGTCGTCACCATAGTTGTCTTCCAGGAAGGTACCGGCCAGGGTCGCGCGCTGGGCGCCGATGATCTTGCCTTTGACCGAGGCCTTGTCGGTCTTGAAGTCGACGTCTTTCTTGGCGATGAACTGCAGCTTGTTGGAGTAGTACGGGTCGGTGAAGTCCACCGCTTGCTTGCGCTCGTCGGTGATCGACATCGAGGAGATCAGGAAGTCGAACTTCTTGGCGTTCAGGGCCGGAATGATGCCGTCCCAGTCAGAGGTCACGACGGTGCACTCGACTTTCATCTTGGCGCACAGGGCGTCGCCGATCTCTTTGTCGAAGCCGACGACATTGCCACTGGCATCTTTGTTGTTGAACGGCGGGTAGGCCGCTTCGATGCCCATCTTCAGGGTCTCGGCCATGGCACCGGCGCTGAACGCCAGGGTGACGGCGGCAGCCAGGAAGACCTTTTTGTAGTTCTGCATGTGGGTAGCTCCGTTAGCGGTTGCTGGACATGAATTGTTTGCAGCGCGCCGAAAGCGGGTTTTCAAACACCTGCTGTGGCGATCCTTGCTCTTCTACCAGGCCCTGGTGGAGGAACACCACTTCGCTGGAGACCTGACGGGCGAAGCCCATTTCGTGGGTCACGAGCAGCATGGTGCGGCCTTCTTCGGCCAGCGCGCGGATGACATTAAGTACTTCCTGGACCATTTCCGGGTCAAGCGCGGAGGTGGGCTCGTCGAACAGGATGACCTTGGGCTGCATGGCCAGGGTGCGGGCGATGGCCGCGCGTTGTTGCTGGCCGCCGGACAATTGCGCCGGGTAGGCGTGGCGCTTGTCGGCGATGCCGACCTTGGCCAGCAGGGCTTCGGCGACTTCGATGGCTTCGGCCTTGCTCTGGCCGAGCACACGGCGCGGGGCTTCGATGATGTTGTCGAGCACGCTCATGTGCGGCCACAGGTTAAAGTTTTGAAACACAAAACCGATTTCGCTGCGCAGGCGATTGATCTGTTTGCCGTCGGCGGCCACCAGTTCGCCGTTCTTCGCAGCCTTGAGCTTGAGTTCTTCGCCGGCGACCAGGATCTGGCCCTGGTGCGGGTTCTCCAGCAAGTTGATGCAGCGCAGGAACGTGGACTTGCCGGAGCCGGAGGAACCCAGGATCGAGATCACATCGCCGTCGCGGGCGGTCAGCGAGATGCCTTTGAGCACCTCCAGCGAACCGTAGCGTTTGTGCAAGTTGCGGATTTCAAGCGCGGGCGTGGCCTCAGCCATGTGCGTTCCTCATATATGTTGCGCTCCTGCTGTTGGTGGCCTTCCTGGCGAGGCGGCCAACCTAGCATAGCGTTTCAATGGCAGCCAACAGCGCTACGGACGGTAAACGGCTGGCGTGTGGCAGGTTGTCGCATCGGCGCAGCAGACTGTCGCCCCATCAACAACCGAACAGCCGTTTGAACCTTGCCTGTCGGTAAAAAGCGCGGTGGCTGTCGCAAAAAAAGGCGCGATGTTGCCAGCTTTGACGGGGTGTTGGAAGCGCTATCCGGCCAATTGCAGCGGTTGTGCACTTTTAATGTGCGCCGGGCCATTTTCAGGTGTGTTTCCGGTGCGCGAATTTGCCCCGCAAAGTGGGTCGCAGGGTAACGTTCTGGCAAAGTGCCATTAAATTCAATGGGTTGCGATGACCGTCCGGTCGAAGTGAGATCACCGGGCTAGAGGGATTTGAAACATTTTGGCGCAATTATTGCGTGCAGAATCCAGAACGCCCCGTTGGCTTCTTTTTACGAGAAGGATCGCCGAACGGGATGCACGCATTCGCTTTTCCTTACAAAGGTAGTTTCAATGAGCAGTACCCAAAGCTCTAACGGCCTCGAACAGGGGCTCAAACCGCGTCATGTGACCATGCTGTCGATTGCCGGGGTTATCGGCGCCGGCTTGTTCGTCGGCTCGGGTCACGCCATCGCCGCTGCAGGTCCGGCTGTTCTGTTGGCTTACGCCGCCGCTGGCATGTTGGTGGTGTTGGTGATGCGCATGCTCGGCGAAATGGCCGTTGCCTCGCCGGACACCGGTTCGTTCTCGACTTACGCCGACCGCGCTATCGGTCACTGGGCCGGCTTCACCATCGGCTGGTTGTACTGGTGGTTCTGGGTTCTGGTGATCCCGTTGGAAGCCAACGCTGCCGCGACCATCCTGCACGCATGGTTCCCAGGCGTGGACATCTGGGCCTTCGCCCTGGTCATCACGATGCTGTTGACCGTGACCAACCTGTTCAGCGTGAAGAACTACGGTGAATTCGAGTTCTGGTTCGCTCTGATCAAAGTGTTGGCCATCATCGGTTTCATCATTCTCGGCGTAGCGGCGATCTTCGGCTTCCTGCCGAACAGCCAGGTCAGCGGCGTTTCGCGTCTGTTCGACACCCAGGGCTTCCTGCCAAACGGCATGGGCGCGGTACTGGGCGCGATCCTGACCACCATGTTCTCCTTCATGGGCACCGAGATCGTGACCATCGCGGCCGCGGAATCGAAGAACCCTGGCAAGCAAATCTCCAAGGCCACCAACTCGGTGATCTGGCGGATCGGTTTGTTCTACCTCGTGTCGATCTTCATCGTTGTGGCCCTGGTGCCTTGGAACGACCCGGTACTGGCAAGCCTGGGCTCCTACCAGACCGTGCTTGAGCGCATGGGCATCCCGAACGCCAAGATGATTGTCGACATCGTGGTACTGGTTGCTGTGACCAGCTGCCTGAACTCGGCGCTCTACACCTCGTCGCGGATGCTGTTCTCCCTGGGCAAGCGCGGTGATGCACCGGCCATGTCCACGCGCACCAACAAAAGTGGTACGCCTTACTGGGCGGTGATGTTGTCCACTGGTGCTGCCTTCCTGGCCACATTCGCCAACTACGTGGCCCCGGCTGCCGTGTTCGAATTCCTGCTGGCCAGCTCCGGCGCCATCGCGCTGCTGGTGTACCTGGTGATCGCGATTTCGCAACTGCGCATGCGCAAGCAGCGTATGGCTCGTGGTGAGAAAATCGTCTTCAGCATGTGGCTGTTCCCTGGCCTGACCTACGCGGTGATCGTCTTCATCGTTGCGGCCCTGACCATCATGCTGTTCCAGGATGCCCATCGTGTGGAAATCCTCGCGACCGGCTTGCTTAGCGCCCTGGTAGTAGCAGCCGGCTTGCTGGTGGCTCGCCGTCGTCGCAACGAGAGTGGGGTTGCCGCGGTCGCCCGCTGAGTCTTCTGGCTTAAAGCTAACGTTGTTGAAGAAACAAAGAACGGCCTCTGGTAACAGCGGCCGTTCTTTGTATTTTTTAACGTCAGAATGCCTCGCGTTCCTGATCGGCGGGTTGCTCGCGGCCATTCATGCAATCCGAATCGGCCTGATTAGTGTCGTACCAACTGTCCCATATGTCTCCGGTTACGGCGATGTTGTGAGCTTTGCCGGCATTCAGACCGGGCTGTTTAAAGCTGCGTGGCATGACGACCGCCTCAGGCAGCAAGACCGGTTCTTTGTCATCACTCATTCAGCGGATTTCGGTGGTTCCAACATGATTTCAATGGCCTGCCGATAACTGTCCAGAGCAGTACCGAAATCTTTGATGACTTCGGGGTCTTCCAGCCAGCGTTGTGCGGTTTCACGATCAATGCCATCAGCCCACATGCGGTAGTCGATGAGCATGTCGGCAGCCAAATGTGTGGCAGCCATGGACTCGTCCTCGGCATTCTCCAAGTCGAGCAGATCTGGCTCGTCGCTGATTATTGTGCTGAGAGATACCAGCATGCTCACCAGCATGTTGACGCGACCTCTTTCTGCTTCTTCCTCTTGCATATTGCTGAACATGGTCAGGATATTTTCAGCAATCCCGTCTTCTCCTTCGGGCAGTTCATCTGCATCGAAGAGTCTGTCTACTTCAGTCGGATCGTTGATGCCAGCCAAAGGCGGTCGGCCGCTGATTCGGATCTGCTTGGCTTTGGCTTTTGCACGCTTGGCGCGTTTCTGTTGCTTGTTCAGGGAGGCCATGGGAACTCAGTTCGGTTTCTGTTGGGTTTGCGCGGCAATGGCGTCGGACGCCGCCACGTAGTCGGCCTGGAAGGCCGGAGATTCGATCCACGCCAGGGCGCCGGCTTCGTCTGTTTCGGCCGACCATTGGCGATATTCGATCAGCGCGGCGAGGATGAAGTCCATCGCGCCTTCTTCGCCTTCCTGCTCGTACACCAGTTCCAGCAACGGGTCTTCGAGGAAGGCCGTGCACATGGCTTGCTGGCTGATCTTTTCGGCGTCGATCATTTTCTTGAACAGTTCGGTCAGGTCCACCGATTCGAAGTCGATGCGATCGTCGTTCGGGTCGAGTTCGACCGGCGCGGCGGCCCGCTGGGTGCGGTTCTGCTTGGCCTTGGCCTTGGCGCGGGAGGCGCGTTTGTGCTGCTTGTTGGCGGAGGCCATGGGTGTCGTTCCGTATTCGTTGAAAGGGCAACTGACTTAGCTGCGCGGCACTCGCCGCCCGGGGGTATCGGGGGCCAGTTCGCCGTTTTGCAGCCAGGCCAATGCAATGGGCCATAGTGTGGCTTGGTATGGGCTACGAAAAAAGGCGAAATGTCCGACTTCTTCTTCGCCGATGTCTTCGGGATGGATACGCAGGTGGGAGTTTGTGCTGCCGGTGAAGTAGCCGAGCAGGCGTTCGATGGCCGGGACCGTGCCGTAAGGATCATCGCTGATGCTGATGGCCAGGGTTTGTGCGGTGAGATCGGCAAAGGGCAATTGTCCGCTTGTTGTGCCGATCGCGCGGCCGCTGGAGCGTTTTTCGTAACGGGCGGTGGACAGGCTCCAGTCACGGACCACGCCGGCGGGTGTGTCCTCCAGCCATCCGAGGCGTTTACCCGGAAAGTAGCCGTAGATCATTGTCATCAGTGGCATCAGCACATGCCACTTGGCAAACATCCGCCAGCGATGGGCGGGCGCATAGTCGCGCCAGTAGGCAAATTGCGCACCGACCGTCACCAGACGCCGGATCAGGTGCCCGGACGCCCCCAGGCCCGCTGCACAGCCGCCAAAGCTGTGGCCGACCACATCGATAGGCTGCCCGGGGAACTCACGCTGTGCGCGCTTGAGCATCGCCTCGAAATCCAGCGCTCCCCAATCGGTCCATGAAGCCTTCAGGCCTTTGAGCGATGCCGGCCGCGACTCGCCGATGCCGCGGTAGTCATAGGTGATGACATCGAAGCCATGATCGGACAGATAGTCGGCGAAGCGCGAGTAATGACGACAACGAACCGAGGTGGCGGCGTTGATGATCACGACCGGACGAGCGGCATCGTGAGAAGGGTGTCGCCAGGCGAAGCCACCGAGGACAAAGCCGTCTGCAGCGGTTTCCTTGAATGGTTCGCCGGACGCGACGCACTGCAATGGCAACTCGATTTGAGTCGGGACGAGTGAAGGCGTTTCCTGCAAATTCATCGGCGTCGGACCTTTGCGGGTAGCTGCCAACGATAGTCTTGATAGCGTTGATGAACAATCCATTGGCCTCAACGCAGTGATTGATCGAGCAGTCGTTCTTCAAGAGCCGCCCGTTCCCGATCCAGTTCGTTACGGAGTTCCTCTTCGCTCGGCAGCACGAGCTTGTACTTGCTGGCGAACAGCTGTTCGTTTCCTTCAAGCACCGAGTAACGCACCACGGATTCATCCTTTTGCGCGCAGAGAATGATGCCGACAGTGGGGCCGTCTTCCACACCGCGTTTCAGGTCGTCGTACATGCGCACGTACATGTCCATCTGCCCCACATCCTGATGGGGCAGTTCACCGCGCTTGATATCGAAGATGACGAAGCACTTGAGCAAGTAGTTGTAGAACACCAGGTCGATGTAGAAGTCTTTGCTGTCGGTACTGATGCGTTGCTGGCGGGCTATGAACGCGAAGCCCTTGCCCAGCTCCAGCAAGAAGCCTTGCAGTTGTTCGATCAGCGCCTGTTCGATCTCGTTCTCCTGAAGTTTGCCGGCATTGCACAAGCCCAGAAACTCCAGGACCACCGGATCACGGATGAAGTCCCGAGGGCTGGCCGTCATGTTTTGAATGTTGGTGGCGGCCTCCTGCTTGACACTGCCGCGATCGCGGCTCGCCAGCAGGCGTTCGTAGTACAGCGTATTGATCTGGCGTTCCAGGGCGCGGCTTGACCAGTTTTGGGTGGCTGATTCGTTCATGTACCAGAGACGGGCACTGTCGTTGTCGACCCGAAGCAGGTGCAGATAGTGGGTCCAGCTCAATTCGTGACGCAGTGCGTTGCGAATTGGAAACGCCTGATAAAACTGGCGCATTTTTCGCAGATTGGTTTCGTCAAAGCCTTTCCCGAATTCTGCAGTAAGCCTGTTTGCCAGGGTCGACAGTAACTCTTTGCCATACCTCACCCGCCGAGCGCCTTCCTGCTCGAACTCGACGATATGTCGCCCGATTTGCCAACAGGTTTGCACCTGAACGGTATCGACCGCCCGAAGCACCTTCTGGCGTGCCTGGTGGATCGATTTGCCAAGGTTTCCAAGCAGTGAAGCCAGATAGGGATCGTGAGTGTCGTTGGGTGTGAGGGCCGTCATATGAGGTCTTCCGCAGCAGATTGGATAGCGAAAGAGCATGACCAGTGAGCCCCCTTCGAAGCTGCCGGGAGTGACTGAAAAACAGGCAGGAATTACCGGGTTCGCTGGCAGGAAGTGTCGGACGGCAGGCGAGGGCTGAGGAGCAAATGGTGTAGTACGTTTCGTACTCAGGCCAAATCAATCTAAAACACCTCCCTGCGACTGGAAATCCAAAGAGTGTAACGATTGGGTTCGGCAGAACCCGGGAGTCGTCATCATGAAGTGCCTCCATTCACTCCTGTTACCACTCACCGCCGTCGGCGTGCTGATGTTTCCATCGATATCACCCGCCGCCAGCCTTGATCCAGTCGACAGCACTGGCGTGCAGGTGCAGCGCCAGGAGCAAAACGGCATCGCCTACCTGTCCGGCGGTATCGGCGAGGATGAGTCCAGGGCCATCCAGCAGACCACCGGCTATAACCTGCACATGACGTTCTCTGTCGGGACGGAAAATGAATACATTCCTGACGTGAGCGTGGTCATCCAGAAAGCCCCGGGGCAAACCGTGCTGACGCTCAATAACGCCGGTCCGCTGGTTTACGTGAAGCTGCCTGCCGGTAAATACACGGTCATTGCGACGCGCAACGGCGAAACCCGGCAGGACGTTGCCGATGTTGGCAGTGGTGCAGCCCGTAACCTGGTTTTTCACTGGAATGATGCGAGTTAGCGAGAGGCTCTAAGCCCTGAGTCCTGCGACTCAGGGTTTTTCGTTATTAACGCCCGCGTACGCTTGGAGGAGAGCAACGCGCAAAGGGTTGGTTTCTACACTCAGCAGCTTGATGGCCAAGGCGCAGCAGACCACGATCAACATGGGTTTGATCAGCCGTGGTCCGACCCGAACAGCGGCCCGTGCACCCAATTGCGCGCCGATGAAGGCCGCCAAAGCCATGGCTATGGCTACCGGCCAGATAATCACACCTTTGGTGATAAAGACCGACAGAGAGCCGAGATTGCAAGAGGCGTTGGCAAGCTTGGTAAAACTCATGGCCCGCATCATGCCCAGGCCGCAGAGCAGTACAAATCCGACAATGAAGAAAGAGCCCACGCCGGGGCCAAATATACCGTCGTAAAAGCCCAGGATCGGCGCCACGGTAAAGGAAAAGAGCAGAACACCAATTCTCTTGCGTCGATCTTCGTTGGCCAGCTTTGGAGAAAACGCAAAATAGATGGCTACCAGAATCAGCATGATAGGCACGCAAACTTCCAGGTAGTGTTTATCAATAGAGCTGACCAGCAAGGCACCACTGGCGCCACCAATAAATCCGCAAATAACCAGGAAACGGCCTTCGCGCCACTCGATCATTCCTTTGCGAGCGAAGGTCACCGTTGCCGAAACAGTGGCCGAAGCGGCCTGGAACTTGTTCGTTGCAATTGCACTGATCGGATCTACACCTGCCAGAAACAATGCAGGCAGGGTGATCAAACCGCCCCCACCGGCAATCGCATCAAAAAAGCCAGCGCAAAAAGCGACGAGCGCCAACATGCCAATTACATCCAAGGACATTGCATTCTCTCTTTATGGTTATTGGCCGGTCATCACATGACGGGTCGTTCAACAGCCTGATCACATAAGGAATCAGCCCTGCAGCACTAACGGGTCATCTGAAACGACGATGGGGGTAGAAAATTTTGAAAGTCCGAAAATACGAACCAAGACTCGTCTGTTGTCCTTGATGACATCGCGACAGTGCAGAGCCCGGATGTTATTGATGACCATGGCCGATTCCTGGGTCAGCGTGCATTCGACCGGAGTTGCTTCATCCACCCCCTGGCAAAGGGCGGTGTAAGCCGTTTTCACAAAGGTCGAGGCGTTGTCATTGACCGAAAAACGATATGAGTTAAAGCGGGCTGCGAACCCTGCCTTATCGTCGAACTCCAGAATCGAAACGTTGCGGCCATCCTCCCCTTTGCCACTGACAAAGGAGTCACTACGAGTGAACTGGAAGTTGCCCGTGGTCAGTGCGAGGCAGTTGGTGATGCTGATTTTTTCGAGTATGGGGGGTAGTGGAATGACTCGCGTAGGTTCCAGGCTTGGGTTCCACAAGGCGGAAAGTATGAGCGACGATGGAGAGGGCGAGTGCTCGTCTTTTGCGTTCACGGCGCACCAGTAAGGCGCCTCTGTATGTGGGCCAAGCGCGAGGCCGGAATGGGAGCTCAGTTCTTTGATTTCCGGCTCGGCATTGATTTTTATGAGCCCGCCACCTTTGAAGTTGGACACCAGTCGAACCAGTTTTCCTTCATTGTCCATGTCATAGGCAAAGGCACTGTTATCCACCAGTTTCAACAGGATCTGATTACGGGCGGCCAGACAAAGTATGTCGTAACGAGTTTCCAGGGATGCCAGATCTGGCAGTTCATTTGGAGGGCTGGCATCGGTGATTTTTTGCAGCCCTTCAAAAATCAAAACCGAAACAAGGCCATCGGAATAGGCACTCAGCAGTTCACATTGGTTTTTCGAAAACGAGAACTTTAATTCGGTGGCTGCCAGAGACGCTTTGGACTTGGCTCCTGGTGCTTGCGGCCCGCCGATGGCGGCCAGTTCTTTGGCGAATTTGTGAAGCAGTGTTGACTGCTGAGTATCAAAGCTGAAAGTTCTGATTTCTTATTCAGTAAAAAACTCAGCGGTTTCGACGTCTGGTTTGATGGCGTCAGTCATTGTCTGCATCTCTGTTGTGTATCTGCTGCCGGTTATGCGGCAGTTCCTCTTTCGATTTTGCGCAAACCGAAGATCGGCGTATGTCATCCGTTTCCGTTAAAGCATACGGAGCGTTCTTACAGACCAAGGACTGCCAGGAAGGGCTGGCCTCCAATGCCTGAAGCTTTTCGGGGCTCGGCTCCGGCAACCGTTGCGGATGCTGGCAGGTGTGGTGATAGGGGGGGGAATTGTCGCTTTGAAGGTGACCGGGCCAGTGCCTGATCAAATCGCAGGCATAAAAAAACCCTGAATCTTGCGATTCAGGGTTTTCGGTATTTGGTGCCCAGAGACGGAATCGAACCGCCGACACGGGGATTTTCAATCCCCTGCTCTACCGACTGAGCTATCTGGGCAACGGGGCGCATTAAACGGGTTTTTCAGGGGGTCGTCAAGCAAGTTTTCAAAAAAATTTTAATTATTACCGTCGCTTACGTTCCGACCCCCGATAAATCGGGGTTATTCCGATGGCGGAACGTAGCCTTCGGCCTTGGCGTAATCCTCGCCGGAGAAGTACTTGTCCATTTCACCCTGAAGATATTTGCGATCTTCGGCGTTCATCATGTTCAGGCGTTTTTCATTGATCAGCAGGGTCTGGTGTTTTTGCCAGTCGGCCCAGGCCTTGGCCGAAACGTGGTCAAAAATGTCCTGGCCTTTGGCGCCCGGGAAGGGAGCGCGCTCCAGGCCTGGCAATTCTTCTTTGTACTTGCGGCACATGATGGTGCGGGTCATGACGGCTCTCCTGCGTTCAATACGGCGGCCGCGCGCTCGAGCAAGGTTTTGACCGGGGCGGCAAGGCCCAGGCGCGGCGGGGTGGCGAGGTTATACCAGAGCCAGTCGGCCTCGGCCACGTGATGGCCGGTCTCCTGGACCTGAACCAGCCAGGGTTCGATGGATAACTGAAAATGGCTGAAGGTGTGCACCAGGCTCGGCAATGCCTGTTGGGTGCCCAGTTCCAGCGAGTGCTGCGCGGCCAGGTGTGACAGGTCGTCGAGGTCGTCGAGCTCCGGCAGGCTCCACAAGCCGCCCCAGAGGCCCGTAGAGGGGCGACGGTAAAGCAGGATGGCGCCTTCGGCGTTGGCCAGCATCGGCATCAGCGTGCGCTTCTGCGGGATGGCCTTGCGCGGCTTGGGGATCGGGTAACGGGTTTCCAGGCCGAGCATGTGCGCCTCGCAGCCTTTTTCCAGCGGGCACAGCAGGCAGCTCGGTTTGCTGCGGGTGCAGAGCGTGGCACCGAGGTCCATCATCGCCTGGGTGTAGGCGTTGACCCGGTCGTGGGGCGTAAAGCGCTCAGCGTTGGCCCAGAGCTGTTTGGCGACCTTCGGCTCGCCCGGGTAGCCCTCTTGCGCGGTAAAGCGCGCCAGGACGCGTTTGACGTTGCCGTCGAGGATCGGCGCGCGCAGGCCCATGCTGATGCTGGCAATGGCGCCGGCGGTGGACAGGCCGATCCCCGGCAGGTCCGTGAGTTTTTCCACGTCCCGGGGAAATTCGCCGCCGTACTGCTCGACGACGATCTTCGCGGTCTTCTGCAAATTGCGCGCGCGGGTGTAGTAACCCAGGCCGGTCCACAGGTGCAGCACTTCGTCTTCCGGTGCCGCGGCCAGGGCTTCGACCGTCGGCAATGAGGTCATGAAGCGGTCGAAGTAGTTCAGCACGGTGCTGACCTGGGTCTGCTGCAGCATGATTTCCGAGACCCATACCCGATACGGGGTGATGTCCTGCTGCCAGGGTAAATCGTGACGGCCGTGGCGGTCGAACCAGTCCAGCACCGCCGTTGAAAACTGCTCGGCTCTCATCGCTTGAACAGCCCCTTGAGCGCGTCTTTCAGTTTCGGGTCGACTTTGTCGCCCCATTTTTCATCGATTTTTTCGCTGATCCTGTCGCCAGCCAACTTGGTCGCGACCTGACTCATGCGTTCGTTATCCACACGGCATGCCTTGGCACCCAACTCCAGCGGGCCACGGCAGCGCAGTGGCCACTCGATGCCGACAAACTTGTCGCCGACCTGACAGGCCGGGTCCGGCATGGCGCTGGTATCGCCTTCGACGATGATGCCGACGCGGTAGTCCATGCCCAACACGCGCAGATCGATGTCACCGTCACCGTTGACGGTCATGCCCGGGATGCGCACTTTCAGGTCCGGATTGCTGGCGACACCGTTACGCAAGGTCAGGTTGCCCTTGAGCTCCTGGAACGGAGTGTCCTTGCCGCGCGGCTCGCCGCTGAGGGTTTTGCGGTTGAGCGTAGCGATGCCTTTGCACAGCTGTTGCTCGAGGTTGGCGTTGAGCAGCACGCCATTGTTGATGATGAGGCTGGCGTTGCCGTTGAGGGTTTCGATCAGCGCCTTCTGGCTGTTGCCATTGCCGGTCAGGTTGCTGTTGAGCGTGACCAGGCCCTTGACCGGTGGATTCTTGCCCTGGCTTTCGAGGATTTTTTCTGCCGGTACCCGGCTGATCTTCGTCTGCAGATTGAGCGCCGGCACTGGCTGGCGCACATCGAGCGTGCCGGTGGTTTCGAAGTTGCCCTCGTACAGGTCGCCGCGCAGGTTGGCCAGCGTCAGCAGGCCGCCCTGGCCAGTGGCCTTGAGCGCAGCGTTATGGATCGGCAGTTTTTGCAGGGTCAACTGGCCGAAGGTCAGGTCGGCGTCCACATCGAGCTTACTCAAGCGTTCCACTGGCAACAGGCGTTCGTTGCTCCACGCGTCCTTGGTCGGCGCGGGTGGCAACGGCGTGCTGCCGGCGCCGGCCATGGCATCGGCTTCGGTGCTGGCGACTTCGGCCTGGCGCACTTGTGTCGCGCTATTGGCCTCGGCGGATTTCGGCGGCAGGTAACGGTCGACGTTGAAGGTGTCGGCCTTGAGCACGGCGCGCAGCGATTGCTTGGCGAAGTCTTCTACGGCGATGCGGCCGCTGAAGGTGCTGTCGTCGACTTTCAAATTGAGGTCGTCGAGCGCCAGGCTGGTCGGTGTCGCGGCCAACCGGCTGACCAGCTCGACTTTGCTCAGGCTGCCTTCGGCCATGGCCGGGAGTTTCTGGCCGATGCTGTCGACGAATTTCGCCAGGTCGAACTGGGCAATCGAGATGCCGCCGCTGACCTGTGGGGTCTTGTCCAGATCGTTGACCTTCAGTTCACCCAGTGCCCGCAACTGGTTGGCAGAGACCTTGATGCCGGTCCACTCGGCCACGTTGGCGGCCCTGTCCAGCACCAACTGGCCCTGGGCAGAGAATGTCACGGCCTTGCCTTGCAAGGGGTCGCCGGTCACTTCACCCGACAGCTTCATATCCTCGAACTGATAGCGCTGCAGTGCACGTGCGATGCGCAACTCACCGTTGAGTTCGGTACGCACCCGCAGTGCAGGCTGGTTGGCTGACAGGAAAGCCGTGAGCTTGAGCGGAATGTTGACGGAGTCGTGGACCGCGCCGGTGCTCAACTGAATGCTTTCGGCACTGAAGTTCTTGCCGGTTCGTTCGTCGGTGTATTCGACCCGTGCGTTGTTCACGGTCAGGCTGTCGATGTCCAGGCGGATTGGCTGAGGCGGTTTTTCCGCCGCGGCGCCGGTTTCGGGCGCAGATTCGGTAGCGGCTGGCGGGGTGCCGGTCGCGTCGGTGCCGGCTGTTGCAGGCAGCTTGCCGATGTCCTCCCAGTTGCCATGCCCCTCCTTGTCGCGGGTCAGGCGCAGGTTCAGGCCTTCGACACGTACGTCGCTCATCTGCACTTCACGGCGCAGCAGCGGCAGTACGCGCACCGACAGGCCGAGCATCTGCAAGTCGGCGTACGGTTCGGTCGGTTTGACCATGGTCGCGACACTGGCGTCGTGCAGCTCCAGGCCCAGCCACGGGAACAGGCTCCAGCCGATATCGCCATTGAGCGTCAGCTCGATGTGGGCTTTGTCGCGGGCAATCTGGCGAATCTCGTCTTTGTAGTCGTTGGGATCGAAGAGGTGGGTCAGGGCAAAGCCCAGCGCCACAATGATCAGCAACAGCCCGAGAAGTACCAGACCCAGGATTTTGCCGAACGCTTTCATGGGCGAGTCCTTGTAATTAGTCGAATTCAAAATTTAGCCGGGGAGTATAGCGCCCCGGAACGGACGACCGGTCAGCGATCACTCCGGCAGCACATCCAGCGGCAGTTTCAGTTTGGTGGCCAGCGCCTGCGCCTCCAGGTGCCCGGCAGGCGCCAGCAGGCGTAGCGTCATGCCCGATTGAGCGGCCATTTTTTGCGCTTCGGCCACCAGTCGCTCGGCAACACCACGGCGACGGGTAATTTTTCGCACACATATTTGTGACAAATGCCAGGCGTCTTGGTGCCTTTGCAAGCGGGCTGCGCCCAGCAGACGATCATTGAAGCGTCCGGCGATCAGTGTGCCGTCGCGCAAGCAGTCCTCGATCAGCTGCGCTTCGCCGGAAAACGGGGCGAACAACCAGTCTGGAGCGTCGCGGTAGATCTTCTGCAGATCCTGCCGATCCTGGGACGTGGCTTGGTTGAGCGGCTCGACAATGATCGGCATGGTGATTCCTGTGGGGTCATGAAGCTATGGAGATCGGACGACGTACAAAAGGTGATGTCAGTTTGGTTTTTCCGTTACTGGCAGATGGTAACCTTTGCCCGTTCGCCCGTCCTTCTGCGACCTGTTGTCGCACAACAACGCGCTCCACCAAAAAACGGTCATGTCTGCGTGCATAAAGGCCGGGAGCGTGGCTGGCGAACCCTACTAATAATTGGGGGAAATACAATGACCACGAGCATCACGGCGGACGGCCTCGGCGCCGACCAGCCCGCGTTCCTGTCCAAGGAGCGGATCATCGCCAAGCCCGGCTTCAACCGTTGGCTGGTGCCACCGGCCGCGCTGGCCATCCACTTGTGCATCGGCATGGCCTACGGTTTTTCGGTGTTCTGGTTGCCGCTGTCCAAGGCGCTGGGCATCACGGCTCCAGTGGCCTGCGCAGCGGACATGGGTTTTATCGCACAGGTCTTTTCGTCCCAGTGTGACTGGCCGATCTCGATGCTCGGCTGGATCTACACCCTGTTCTTCATCTTCCTGGGTTGCTCGGCCGCCATCTGGGGTGGCTGGCTGGAACATGCCGGGCCACGCAAGGCAGGGGTTGTATCGGCGCTGTGCTGGTGCGGTGGTCTGCTGATTTCGGCGCTGGGCGTGTATACCCACCAGATCTGGCTGATGTGGATCGGCTCCGGGGTCATCGGCGGTATCGGCCTGGGCCTGGGCTACATTTCGCCGGTCTCGACCCTGATCAAGTGGTTCCCGGACAAGCGCGGCATGGCCACCGGCATGGCGATCATGGGCTTCGGCGGCGGTGCGATGGTCGGTGCTCCGCTGGCGGCAGCGTTGATGGGGCATTTCGCTTCGCCCACCAGCGTCGGCGTGTGGCAGAGCTTCCTGGTCATGGCGGCGATCTACTTCGTGTTCATGATCGGTGGCGCATTGTCCTATCGCGTCCCGCCAACCGGCTGGAAGCCTGAAGGCTGGACCGCCCCGGCGAAAAAAGCCTCGAACGCAATGATTACTCATCGTCATGTTCACGTGAATGTAGCCTGGAAGACGCCGCAGTTCCGTCTGGTGTGGCTGGTGCTGTGCCTGAACGTATCGGCCGGTATCGGCATCCTCGGCATGGCGTCGCCGCTGCTGCAGGAGGTGTTCGGTGGCAAGTTGTTGGGCAATGACCTGGCGTTCGGCCAACTCGACGCTTCGCAACTGGCTTCGATCGCCGCCATCGCGGCCGGTTTCACCGGTTTGCTAAGCCTGTTCAACATCGGCGGGCGCTTCTTCTGGGCTTCGTTTTCGGATTACCTGGGTCGCAAAAACACCTACTTCGTGTTCTTCGCCTTGGGCTTTGCCCTGTACGGACTGATTCCGAACCTCGGTCATCTGGGCAGCATCGCGCTGTTCGTGGCGGCGTTCTGCGTCATCCTGTCGATGTACGGCGGTGGTTTCGCGACTGTTCCTGCGTATCTGGCGGACCTGTTCGGTACGCAAATGGTCGGCGCGATTCACGGTCGTCTGCTGACGGCGTGGGCGGCTGCCGGTGTGCTCGGTCCAGTGCTGGTGAACTACCTGCGTGAATATCAGTTGAGCATCGGTGTCGAGCGTGCAGCCGCGTACGACATCACGCTGTACATCCTCGCCGGCCTGCTGGTGCTGGGTTTCCTGTGCAACCTGCTGGTGCGCCCGGTGGCCGACAAGTACTTCATGACCGACGCCGAACTGGCCGCCGAGCAGGCGCTGGGCCATGACAAAGGCGCTGACAGCAGCACCGTGCTGGAGTGGAAAGCCGCGCCTGGCACCAAGCCGCTGGCGGTGGCGGCATGGCTGGTGGTGGGAATTCCGTTGGCGTGGGGTGTGTGGGTGACCTTGCAGAAGACGGCAGTGCTCTTTCACTAAGGGACTGGCCTGAGAACTCTCAGGCCGACACCCAGCCTGTGGGAGCGAGCCTGCTCGCGAAGAGGGAGTATCAGTCGACATAAGTGTTGGCTGAGCCACCGCTTTCGCGAGCAGGCTCGCTCCCACAGTTGTTTTGTGGTGTGCCAAATAGCTTGTATGGACATGTCTATCGCCGGCACCCCCGGATTCACTCCGTCAGTGATATCACCTCGCGTGTTTCTGTTTGGCGCCCGCACGCCTATAATGGCTGCCTTTTTCGCCCAATGATTTTGCGGAGCTGGTGATGGCCGAACGTAAGGCGTCTGTCGAGCGCGACACTCTGGAAACCCAGATCAAAGCCTCGATCAACCTCGATGGCACCGGAAAGGCCCGATTCGATATCGGTGTACCTTTTCTTGAGCACATGCTGGACCAGATCGCCCGTCATGGGCTGATCGACCTGGATATTGTCAGCAAGGGCGACCTGCATATCGATGACCACCACACTGTGGAAGACGTCGGTATCACCCTCGGCCAGGCCTTCACCAAAGCCATCGGCGACAAGAAAGGCATCCGTCGCTACGGTCACGCCTACGTGCCGCTCGATGAAGCGCTGTCGCGCGTGGTGATCGACTTCTCTGGCCGTCCAGGCCTGCAGATGCATGTTCCCTACACCCGTGCCACCGTCGGTGGCTTCGACGTTGACCTGTTCCAGGAATTCTTCCAGGGCTTCGTCAACCACGCCAACGTCACCTTGCACATCGACAATCTGCGTGGGCACAACACCCACCACCAGATCGAAACCGTGTTCAAGGCTTTCGGTCGCGCCCTGCGCATGGCCGTCGAGCTCGATGACCGCATGGCCGGGCAAATGCCTTCGACCAAGGGCGTCCTGTAATGCAGACAGTCGCGGTTATCGATTACGGCATGGGCAACCTGCACTCGGTGGCCAAGGCCCTCGAGCACGTCGGTGCCGGCAAGGTGCTGATCACCAGCGATGCCAACGTGATTCGCGAAGCCGACCGGGTGGTTTTCCCCGGCGTTGGCGCGATTCGCGATTGCATGGCGGAGATCCGTCGCCTCGGCTTCGATTCGCTGGTGCGTGAAGTCAGCCAGGACCGTCCGTTCCTTGGCATCTGCGTGGGCATGCAAGCCTTGCTCGACACCAGCGAAGAGAACGACGGCGTCGATTGCATCGGCCTGTTCCCGGGCGCGGTGAAGTTCTTCGGCAAGGATCTGGTCGAGGACGGCGAGCACCTGAAAGTCCCGCACATGGGCTGGAACGAAGTGAAGCAGAAGGTCAGTCACCCGCTGTGGCATGACATTCCGGACCTGGCGCGTTTCTACTTCGTGCACAGCTACTACATCGCCGCCGCCAACGCGCGGCAGGTGGTGGGTGGCGGTCACTACGGTGTCGATTTCGCCGCGGCGCTGGCCGAAGGCTCGCGTTTCGCCGTGCAGTTCCACCCGGAGAAAAGCCATACCCATGGCCTGCAGTTGCTGCAGAACTTCGCTGCGTGGGACGGTCGCTGGTAAATGGCCGTCAAGAAGAAACCGCCGATTCTGACCCTCACTCCCGAGCAGGAGAGCGAGGCCAATCGCAAGATCAAGCGTTTCATGGAAGATCGCTTCGAACTCGACCTCGGCACGTTCGAGGCGGCGGAGATTCTTGAGCTGTTTACCCGTGAAATTGCTCCGCACTATTACAACAGGGCGATTTTCGATGTGCAGGCGCACCTCAAAGAGAGGTTCGAAAGCATCGAAAGCGACCTGTGGGCGCTCGAGAAAAACTGATTTCCGAGCCAAGCTGAACATTCAATTTTGAAGGTTTGCCAGATGCTGATTATTCCCGCTATCGATCTTAAAGACGGTGCCTGTGTTCGTCTGCGCCAGGGCCGCATGGAAGATTCCACAGTGTTCTCCGATGACCCGGTGAGCATGGCTGCCAAGTGGGTGGAGGGCGGTTGCCGCCGTCTGCATCTGGTCGACCTGAACGGCGCCTTCGAAGGCCAGCCGGTCAACGGCGAAGTGGTCACCGCCATCGCCAAGCGCTATCCGAACCTGCCGATCCAGATCGGCGGCGGTATCCGCTCGCTGGAAACCATCGAGCACTACGTGAAAGCGGGCGTCAGCTACGTGATCATCGGCACCAAGGCCGTGAAAGATCCGGCCTTCGTTGCCGAAGCCTGCCGCGCGTTCCCGGGCAAGGTGATCGTCGGCCTGGACGCGAAGGACGGCTTCGTCGCCACCGACGGCTGGGCTGAAATCAGCACCATCCAGGTGATCGACCTGGCCAAGCAGTTCGAAGCCGACGGCGTCTCCGCCATCGTTTATACCGACATCGCCAAAGACGGCATGATGCAGGGCTGCAACGTACCGTTCACCGCGGCACTGGCTGCTGCAACGAAGATCCCGGTGATCGCTTCCGGCGGTATCCACAACCTGGGCGACATCAAGACCCTGCTCGACGCCAAGGCGCCGGGCATCATCGGCGCAATCACCGGCCGTGCGATCTACGAAGGCACCCTCGATGTCGCCGAAGCGCAAGCTTTCTGCGATTCGTACAAAGGCTGAGGACTGATCATGGCGCTGGCCAAACGCATCATCCCTTGCCTGGACGTGGACAACGGCCGGGTGGTCAAGGGTGTGAAATTCGAAAACATCCGCGACGCCGGCGACCCGGTGGAAATCGCCCGTCGCTATGACGAGCAGGGCGCCGACGAGATTACCTTTCTCGACATCACTGCCAGCGTCGATGGCCGCGACACCACGCTGCACACCGTCGAGCGCATGGCCAGCCAGGTGTTCATCCCGCTGACCGTGGGCGGTGGCGTGCGCACCGTGCAGGACATCCGCAACCTGCTCAATGCCGGCGCGGACAAGGTTTCGATCAACACCGCAGCGGTGTTCAACCCTGAGTTCGTCGGCGAAGCCGCGCAGCATTTCGGTTCGCAATGCATCGTGGTCGCGATCGACGCGAAGAAGGTTTCGGGACCTGGCGAAACCCCGCGCTGGGAAATCTTCACCCACGGTGGACGCAAGCCAACCGGCCTCGACGCCGTTGAGTGGGCGAAGAAAATGGAAGGCCTGGGTGCCGGCGAGATCCTGCTGACCAGCATGGACCAGGACGGCATGAAAAACGGTTTCGACCTGGGCGTCACCCGCGCCATCAGCGATGCGCTGGGCATTCCGGTGATCGCTTCCGGTGGCGTCGGCAATCTGCAACACCTGGCCGACGGCATTATCGAAGGTCACGCCAGCGCGGTTCTGGCGGCGAGTATTTTCCACTTCGGCGAATACACCGTGCAGGAAGCCAAGGCTTATATGGCTCATCGCGGAATTGTGATGCGCTGAATAAACCAATGCAGGCCAGTGGACATCATGGCGTGCCCGAGGCACTCTTGGGTACGCCATGGATTTCGGTAGCCAGACATGCTTAAACGCTTTCTTCTCGTCCTTGCCAGCGCCTCTCTGTTGTTCATCAGCGGAGCCCACGCAAAAGACAGCCCCGATACCGACATGGTGCTGCTGACTGAAAACTTCCCGCCCTACAACATGGCGAAGAATGGCAAGAACTTCGCTCAGGACGAGAACATCGATGGCATCGCCACCGATATCGTCCGCGAGATATTCAAGCGCGCCAATGTTACCTACAGCCTGACGCTGCGTTTCCCTTGGGAGCGAATCTACAAACTCACCCTGGAAAAACCCGGCTATGGCGTGTTCGTCATGGCGCGGTTGCCGGATCGCGAGAAGCTGTTCAAATGGGTCGGCCCAATCGGCCCGGACGACTGGATCATGCTGGCCAAGGCAGACAGCAAGATCACCCTCGAAACCTTGAATGACGCGCGCAAGTACAAGATCGGCGCCTACAAGGGCGACGCGATTGCCGAGACGCTGGCCAAGCAGGGGCTCAATCCGATTGTTGTACTGCGCGATCAGGACAACGCGAAAAAACTGGTCAACGGGCAGATCGACCTGTGGGCCACCGGTGACCCGGCAGGGCGCTATCTGGCGCGTCAGGAAGGGGTCAACGGGTTGAAAACCGTACTGCGTTTCAACAGTGCCGAGCTGTACCTGGCACTGAACAAGGACGTGCCGGACGAGACGGTGGCCAAGCTCCAGGCGGCGCTGGACCAGATGCGCAAGGAAGGCAAGGTCGACGAGATCATGGCGCGGTATTTGTAGGGTAAATCAAAAGATCGCAGCCTGCGGCAGCTCCATGTAGGAGCTGCCGCAGGCTGCGATCTTTTCAGCGGTACACCCCATCCTTCCCATGCGCCGCCGTGGCCCGATTCCCTCGCACACTGATCATCTGCCGGATATCAATCCACTCAATGCCCTGAGCCTTCAGCTTCGGCAACTCCCGCTCCAGCACCGCGAGCGTCTGTGGATACGGATGCCCGATCATCACCGCCGAACCTTGCTTGCGCGCGAGGCTGATCGCTGTCTGCAACTGGTTGAAGATCGCTGCTTCGGTGCGTTCATCGTCGAGAAACACATCCCGCGAAACGCTGGCCAGGCCGATCTTCTGCGCTTCGGCCGCGGCTACGGTCTGGGCGCTGGTGCGGCTGTCGACGAAGAATTTGTGCCGTTGTTGCAAGTCTGCCATCAACCAGGCCATGGCCGCGGGTTGTGCGGTCATGCGGCTGCCCATGTGATTGTTGATGCCGCTGGTGTACGGGACCCTTTTGAACGCAGCGTTCAGGCGCTTTTCCAGCTCTTCGACAGGTAATTCGGGATGCCAGGCGAACGGTCCGGTGGCCGGATCCATGGGCATGTGCAGAATGACGATTTTTCCGGCGCGATGGGCTTCGCGGGCGAACTCGGTGGCGTGAGGCGTGTCGGGCATGATCGCCGTGGTCACCGGGCCGGGCAGGGCCAACACGCGGCGATCCCGGGGCAGGTTCTGCCCCAGGTCATCGATGATCAGGGTCAGGTAGGCTTTTTGCGGGGAGGTCGAGGCGGGCGTTGCGTGAACAACACCCGCCAGACAGCAAAGCAGACCGAGAATGTACCGCAGGCGCATCCTCAACGGCCGGACGTGATGCTCAGCCCTTTGAGCAGGCTCAGGGCCTGGGCCAGTTGGTAATCATCGTCCTGTGGCATCGGCTTGGCCTTGCTGGAGCCGGTGGGTTTGTCCGCACCGCCGTTGCCGTTGCCCAGGTGACCCTGCAAGTCGGCTTCCTTGAAGTAGTCGTTGTCCTGCTCGCTGGTGATCTTGGCCTTGCGCACTTCGATGTCCGGGACGATGCCCTGGGCCTGGATGGAGCGGCCGTTCGGCGTGTAATACAGCGCCGTGGTGATCTTCAATGCGCGGTCATTGTTCAGCGGCAGCACGGTTTGCACCGAGCCCTTGCCGAAACTGGTGGTGCCCATCACCACGGCGCGTTTCTGGTCCTGCAGGGCGCCGGCGACAATTTCCGAAGCCGAGGCGCTGCCGCCGTTGATCAGCACGACCATTGGCACGGCTTCGCTTTCGTCCTTGCCGGTGGCAGAGAAGCGCAGCTCGGAGTTGGCGATGCGGCCCTTGGTGTAGACGATCAGGCCCTTGGTGATGAAGTGGTCGACCACTTCCACCGCCGCCTGCAACACGCCACCCGGGTTGTTGCGCAGATCGAGGATGATGCCCTTGAGCTTCTTGCCGTTCTCCTTGCGCAGCTTGGCCAGCGCCTTGGAAACCTCTTCACCGGTCTTGACCTGGAACTGGGTGATGCGGATGTAGCCGTAGCCCGATTCCAGCAGCTGGCTCTTCACGCTCTTGACCTGAATGACGGCGCGGGACAGGGTCACGTCGAACGGCGTGCCGCCGTCGCGCACCAGGGTCAGGGTGATTTTCTGGCCGATCTTGCCGCGCATCTTGTCGACGGCTTCGGTCATGCTCTGGCCGCGGGTGGGCTGGCCATTGATCTTGACGATGAAGTCGCCGGCCTGAATGCCGGCCTTGGAAGCCGGGGTGTCGTCAATCGGCGACACCACCTTGATGAAGCCGTCTTCGGCGCCGACTTCGATGCCCAGGCCGCCGAATTCGCCGCTGGTGCTTTCCTGCAACTCGGCGAAATCTTCAGGGCCGAGGTAAGCCGAATGCGGGTCGAGGTTGCTGAGCATGCCCTTGATGGCGTTTTCCAGCAGGGTCTTGTCGTCCACCGGTTCGACATAAGCGGCCTTGATCCGGTCCATCACCTCGGCAAAGGTACGCAACTCATCCAGCGGCAGTGGCGCCTTGGTGGTCGCAGCAGTGCCCGCAGGCGCAACCGCCGGGGCCGGTTGAGCGGCAAACGCCAGAGGCGCGCCGATCACCAGGGCGATCGTCAGGGCCAGCGAGGTAAGGCGGGACAAATGCAGCATGTCTAACAAACTCCTGAATTAGGTAACGCGCTTATCCTTGCGCGCGGCACCATTGCGCCGGATCACTCGGGTGACCCTGCTGACGAATAGCAAAATACAGCGCTGGCGTGTCCTGCCCGCCACTGTTGCCGACAGTGGAGATGGACTCACCGGCTTTAACCACATCACCCGCAGACTTGAGCAGCGTCTGGTTGTGACCATAAAGACTCAAAAAACCGTTACCGTGGTCGAGGATCACCAGCAACCCGGCGCCTCGCAGCCAGTCGGCAAACACTACGCGACCACCATGCACCGCATGCACGGTGCTGCCGGCAGACGCGCCGATCATCACGCCATCCCACTTGGTCCGGGCATCGTCGCCACGGCTTTCACCGTAGCGTGCCAGCAGTCGACCATCGACAGGCCAGGGAAGTTTGCCGCGGGTTGACGCAAACGGGCCACCAAAGGTCTCGCCGGAACTGGAAACCAGTGCGCCGGGAGTCGACTTGACCGGTTTGCGTGGGGCGTCATCGCTGGCATCTGCCTGCGCCTGGGCCTCACGTAAACGCTTTTTTTCGGCTTCCTGCTGGGCAATCAGCGCTTTCTGTCGCGCTTCTTCTGCCTCACGGGCCTGGCGGGCCAGGGTTTCTTCAATGGTTTTAAGGACTTTAGACAGGTCTGCCTGATCCTGCTCGCGCGCCGCCAGTTTCTGATCGCGAGCCTTTACGTCGTCATTGAGCTTGGCCAGGACTTGCTGGCGCTCCTTGCGGACTTTCTCGAGCTCGTCACGCTGGGTGTCGAGGCTGCTTTGCTGCACCAGCAGTTGCGCCTGCTGCATGGCGATGTCTTTCTCGACATTGGACAGTTGGCGCAAGGTTTCGTTGAAATTCTTCAACTGCTCCAGGCGAGCCTGGCTCAGGTAGTCGTAATAGGTGAGGGTGCGGGCGAATCTTTCCGGATTCTGCTGGTTGAGCAGCAGCTTGAGGTATTCCTGGCGACCGTTCTGGTAGGCCGCCCGGGCCTGAATGGCGATCAGTCGTTGCTGTTCAATGCGCGCGCTCTGGAGTTTTTTTTTCTCCGCATCGAGTCGCTGCAGCTCGGCTTCGCTTTTCTTCAGCTCTTTTTGCAGGGCTTCGACCTGCTTCTCGAGCTTGCCCATTTCGGTTTCGGTGCCCTTGAGCTCTTTCTGCACGCCGGATTTTTCTTCCTGCAGCTTGCCCAACAGCTTCTTCAGCTCGGCAATGTCCTGACGCGTGGCGTCCAACTGTTGTTGGGTGTCTGCGCGCTCGTCAGCAAAGGCCGGTTGGAGCAGGCAAGTCAGAGCTAGGGCTATCAGGACGCGAAGCATAGGGGCGGGCGGCACCAGGGAAAGGGACGGCCTAGTATGCCCGCCATGGGCGGCAAAAAAAATGCCCATTTCTGACTGTGTGATGACTGGAGCGGGATGCAGGGACAATTAGTCTTCGAAACCACCACAAACCACTGTGGGAGCGAGCTTGCTCGCGATGGTGTCCGATCATTCAACATAGATGTTGGCTGTCAGATTGCTATCGCGAGCAAGCTCGCTCCCACAGATTTTGTTGCGTTTTTGAAATCCGATCAGACCAGAATCGAAGTCCCGGTCATTTCCGCCGGTTGCTCAAGGCCCAGCAACTTCAGCATGGTCGGCGCCACGTCCGCCAGCACGCCGCCTTCACGGACCTTCAGGTCGCGCTTGCCGACATAGATGAACGGCACCGGCTCGGTGGTGTGTGCAGTGTGCGCCTGGCCGGTGGTTTCATCGGACATTTGCTCGACGTTGCCATGGTCAGCGGTGATCAAGGCTTCGCCGCCGACTTTTTCCAGGGCATCGACAATGCGGCCCACGCACAGGTCCAGGCATTCGACGGCCTTGACCGCCGCTTCGAACACGCCGCTGTGGCCGACCATGTCGCCGTTGGCGTAGTTGACCACGATCACGTCGTAACGCTGGTTTTCGATGGCGTCGACGATGCGGTCAGTGACTTCCGGCGCACTCATTTCCGGCTGCAAGTCATAGGTGGCGACTTTCGGCGACGGAATCAGGATGCGTTCTTCGCCCGGGAACGGTTCTTCGCGACCGCCGGAGAAGAAGAAGGTCACGTGGGCGTATTTTTCGGTTTCGGCGATGCGCAGCTGGGTCTTGCCGTTTTTCGCCAGGTAGTCGCCCAGCACGTTTTCCAGGCTGCCGGCAGCGAAGGCCGACGGCGCAGGGATGCTCGCGGCGTATTGGGTCAGCATGACGAAACCGGCCAGTTTCGGCTGGCGGGCACGCTCGAACTCACTGAAGTTGTCTTCGACGAACACGCGAGTCAGCTCGCGGGCGCGGTCGGCGCGGAAGTTCATGAACACCACGGCATCGCCGTCTTCGACTTTTACCGGCTCACCGATGGAGGTGGCTTTGACGAATTCGTCGCTCTCGCCGCGCTCGTAGGCTGCTTGCAGGCCTTCCTGGGCGGTGGCGGCGTTGAATTCGCCCTGGCCATCGACAATCAGGTTGTAGGCCTGGGAAACACGGTCCCAACGGTTGTCGCGGTCCATGGCGTAGTAACGGCCGATCAGGCTGGCGATCCGGCCTTTGCCCAGGGCCTGGAAGGTCGCGTCGAGCAGTTCGATGGAGGACTCAGCGCTTTTCGGCGGAGTGTCGCGGCCATCGAGGAAAGCGTGCAGGTAGATTTTTTCGGCGCCGCGCTTGAACGCCAGTTCCGCCATGGCGATCAGGTGGTCCTGGTGGCTGTGAACGCCGCCGTCAGACAGCAGGCCCATGAAATGCACGGCTTTGCCGGCGGCGACGGCTTTGTCCACGGCGGCGCAGATGGTCGGGTTCTCGAAGAACTCGCCGTCGCGGATCGATTTGGTGACGCGAGTGAAGTCCTGGTACACCACGCGACCGGCGCCGAGGTTCATGTGACCGACTTCGGAGTTGCCCATCTGACCATCCGGCAGACCCACGTCCATGCCGCTGCCCGAGATCAGGCCGTTCGGCACGGTGGCCCACAGGCGGTCCAGTACAGGCTTTTTCGCCGCGAAAATGGCGTTGGATTCGGGGTTGTCGCTGTGACCGAAGCCGTCGAGAATCATCAGGACCAAAGGTTTAGGCGTGGTAGTCATGGAATTCGCTCTGGCTCAAGTAAAAAGGGGCGATGGAAAAGGGAGTCGCAGTTTAAAGCGAAGTTCCGGCCACGTCACCGCCGGACGGGGTTTGGCCCACCATAGTGGCTGTGTATACTGGCCGACATTTTAACGCCCTGGAACCTCCTTCGATGGTTGCTCACCTGATTGAATTCGCCACTAACCACTACATTCTCGTCGGTATCTTCGTCGTACTGCTGGCGTTGCTGATTGCCTATCAAATGCAGGGCGGCGGCCGTAGCCTGAGCACTGGCGAACTGACCGGCCTGGTCAACAAGGACGCAGGCGTGGTGATCGACATTCGTCCAACCAAGGATTTCGCCGCCGGTCACATTGTCGGCGCGCTGAACATTCCCCAGGACAAACTGATCGCCCGCGTTGGCGAGCTGGAAAAGCACAAGGCCAAGACCATCATCCTGGTCGATGCCATGGGCCAGACCGCCGGCACCCACGCCCGCGAATTGATGAAATCCGGCTTCACCGCCGCCAAGCTGTCCGGCGGTATCTCCAGCTGGAAAGCCGACAATCTGCCGCTGGTGAAGTGATATGAGCAACGTCGTCGTCTATTCCAGCGATTACTGCCCTTACTGCTCGCGAGCCAAATACCTGCTCGAGAACAAAGGCGTGGCCTTCGAAGAGATCAAGGTCGATGGCAAGCCGCAGGTGCGCGCCGCGATGGCCCAGAAGGCCGGACGTACGTCCGTGCCGCAAATCTGGATCGGTAGCACCCACGTGGGCGGTTGTGATGATTTGTTCGCCCTGGAGCGCGCCGGCAAGCTCGACGCACTGCTCAGGGCCTGACGGCAATACCCCAAACAAGCAAACCTAAAAGAACCCTGGATCAAGAAGGATCTGCGATGACTGACCAACAGAACACTGCTGCGAACGAAGAAGAAACTGCACCGCAATTCTCCTTGCAGCGCATTTATGTACGTGACCTGTCCTTCGAAGCTCCAAAAAGCCCGGCGATCTTCCGCCAGCAGTGGGAGCCGAGCGTCGCCCTGGATCTGAACACCCGTCAAAAGACACTGGAGTCGGACTTCCACGAAGTCGTGCTGACCCTGTCGGTTACCGTGAAAAACGGTGACGAAGTGGCGTTCATCGCTGAAGTGCAGCAGGCCGGTATCTTCCTGATCAAGAACCTGGACGATGCTTCGATGAGCCACACCCTGGGTGCGTTCTGCCCGAACATCCTGTTCCCGTACGCTCGCGAAACCCTGGACAGCCTGGTGACCCGCGGTTCGTTCCCGGCACTGATGCTGGCCCCGGTGAACTTCGATGCGCTGTACGCACAAGAGCTGCAACGCATGCAGGCTGCCGGCGAGACGCCGACCGTTCAGTAAGCATTTCTGAGCGTCGAAGCAAGTCCAATGTGGGAGCGGGCTTGCTCGCGAAAGCGGTGTAACAGTCAACAACGATGTTGAATGTTATGGCCCCTTCGCGAGCAAGCCCGCTCCCACATTTGTTATGCGGTGTTATTTGAAGTCGTTCTGGCGCCAGGCTTCGTAAACCGCGACGGCCACGGTATTCGACAGGTTCAGGCTGCGGCAGCCTTCGCGCATCGGCAGGCGCAGGCGTTGCTCAGGGGGCAGGGCGTCCAGGACCTCGGCGGGCAAACCCCGGCTTTCCGGGCCGAACAGGAACGCATCGCCAGGGACGAAGCTGGCATCGTGGAATGGCCGCGAGCCCTTGGTGGTGAAGGCGAACAGCCGTGGATGACCGAGGCTTTCCAGGCAGCTGGCGAGGTCGGCGTGACGTTGCAGGGTGGCATACTCGTGGTAGTCGAGGCCGGCGCGGCGCAGGCGCTTGTCGTCCATCTCGAAGCCCAGCGGCTCGATCAAATGCAGGTGGCAGCCACTGTTGGCGCACAGCCTGATAACGTTGCCGGTATTCGGCGGAATTTCTGGTTGGAAAAGGATGACGTGAAACATGCACGGCTCCGAAGGTAAAGATGACGCGCATTCTACGCCGCAAGCAGGCGTGCGTTCGAAACTATTCCTGCGGGTGATGGGCTCGCTGGCGATCGTCGGGATGATGATCGGGCTGATGATCGGTCGCCTGACCACGCCAGACCCGAGTCAGTTGCAGCTGGTTGAAGTGACGGGCGACGGGCTGGTGGTGTGGTTCAACAACGAACCCAAGGTCCATGGCGAAATCGTCGACGGCACTGTCGCGCTGCTGTTTGGCGCCGAGGGCCAGGCGCAGAAAGGCCAGCTCAAGCTTGGCGGCAAGGATGTGAACTGGCGGGTACGTTTGAGTGATGGAGGGTTGCTGCTGACGCTGGTGGCGGCCCGGCCCTTGCAGGGCGAGTGGGCCGGTAGCGAGGTCGATGACCGCTGGCGGCTGGAGATCCATCTGCGGGAGCAATAAAAGAGGGAATCCCCGGCCTGCCTGTACCAAGGTTCCCGAAACGGGAGGCTCGTCGCGAGTGCGGTGTGAGCCTGGTGTAAAGAAGGAACCCCTGACCTGCCTGTATCAAGGGCCCCAAAACGGCTGGGCTCGTCGCGGCTGCGGTGTGAGCCCGGTGTAAAGAGGGGAATCCCCGGCCTGCCTGTACCAAGGTCCCCGAAACCGGGTCGGTGATCTGAATCACTTGAAAGGGTTATTGCAGGGGGCGTGCCAGTTTTCACAAAGAGAAACAAAAAAGCTGGTTTGAAACGCTGAAAGCCCCGAGATTCGGGGCTTTCGTGTTTTTTCGAAAGGGATTCGATTGCGAAAGCAGATGGGGATTCGAAGCTGTTTTTGTGCGCGATTGCGGTTCACGGTGCATTCAGGCGGTGCACGCAGCTTTTGAATGTGGGGGCGGGCTTGCTCGCGAAGAGGTCATAACATTCAACATCATTGTTGACTGTTACACCGCTTTCGCGAGCAAGCCCGCTCCCACAGGATCGTGTGTTCAGTGATTACTCAGGCTTCGTCGCCCTCATCATCATCCCCGCCATCCACCTTCATCCCCAATTCCTTGATCTTGCGCGTCAGGGTGTTACGCCCCCAACCCAGCAAAACGGCGGCATCGCGGCGGCGACCGGCGGTGTGTTTGAGGGCGGTCTCGATCATGATCCGCTCGAAGGCCGGCACGGCGCTGTCGAGCAGGCTCGATTGACCGCGGGCCAGCGCCTGGTCGGCCCATTGGCGCAGGGCTTGCTCCCAGTTGGTGACCGGTGCCGAATCCTGCGGCAGGCTCAGCAGCTCCGGCGGCAGGTCGCCGATGTGCACTTCGCGGCCCGAAGCCATCACCGTGATCCAGCGACAGGTGTTCTCCAGTTGGCGCACGTTGCCGGGCCACGGCAGGTTCTTCAGGTATTCCTCGGTTTCGCTTTTCAGTAGCTTGGGCTCGACTGCCAGCTCCTGGGCTGCGCGGCTGAGGAAGTGCTTGGCCAGGGTCGGGATGTCTTCGCGACGATCAGACAGGCGCGGGATATGAATGCGGATCACGTTGAGGCGGTGGAACAAGTCCTCGCGGAATTTCCCGGCATGCACCAGGGTTTCCAGGTTCTGGTGAGTCGCGGCGATGATCCGCACATCGACCTTCACCGGCACATGACCGCCGACGCGGTAGAACTCGCCATCGGCCAGCACCCGCAGCAAGCGGGTCTGGGTGTCGGCGGGCATGTCGCCGATTTCATCGAGGAACAGCGTGCCGCCGTCCGCCTGTTCAAAACGTCCGCGACGCAGGTTGGCAGCGCCAGTGAACGCGCCTTTCTCGTGGCCGAACAGTTCGGATTCCATCAGGTCCTTGGGAATCGCCGCCATGTTCAGCGCGATGAACGGCGAAGCGGCGCGCGGGCTGTGACGGTGCAGGGCGTGGGCCACCAGCTCTTTACCGGTACCGGATTCGCCATTGATCAGCACGGTGATGTTGGAGTGGCTCAGTCGACCAATGGCGCGAAACACCTCCTGCATCGCCGGCGCCTCGCCGATGATTTCCGGGGTGCGGGTCAATGTCGGGACGACTTCCAGGCCTTGCTGCTCCTGGGCGTGCTGGTTGGCGCGCTTGACCAGGGAAACCGCTTCGTCGACATCGAACGGCTTGGGCAGGTATTCGAAGGCGCCGCCCTGATAGGACGCGACAGCGCTGTCCAGATCGGAGTGAGCGGTCATGATGATGACCGGCAGCCGCGGATGCTG